>CALXJM010000038.1 GCA_944388625.1 uncultured Clostridia bacterium | reverse complement strand
CATTGCATAAATATTACAAGTATATTTTTCGCAAAATTTCTCAAAATATTCTTGTAATATTAATTTTGTTTATTTTTTGTATAGAATCATTTTTATCGTTAATACTATTAGTATCAAACAAAAAAATAACAAATTTAATATATATTTTTAAGATTGGAGGTTTAACATTATGAATGATAATCAATCGAATACCACTAGTCAAAACACTACTAGTACAGTTTGGCAAGTCATTATAAGATTAGTTGTTGCAGCTATTGTTTTAGGTATTACAGCTTTCTTTACACCAGGGTTTCAAATCAATAGTATTTGGTCTTTAGCAATTGCTGCTATTGTTCTTACAATAATGGACTATTTGATTGTTAAATTTACTGGATTACATGCAAGTCCATTTGGCAAAGGATTTGTCGGTTTTGTTCTTGCTGCTGTTACTCTTTATTTAACACAATATTTTGTGGCTGGATATACTATTTCTTGGGTCGCTGCTATTATAGGTGCTTTAGTTTATGGTATAGTAGATTATATTATCCCTGGCGAACAAAAAATGTAACTTAAATAAAATCATCCTCTGTCAATGGCAGAGGATGATTTTATTTAAAATAATTTATTTTAGTTCTAACTTTGGATTTTCTTCTATTCGATAAGTTTGCATTGGATAAACTCTTTTTTCTCTTTCTATTAGTCCTCTTACTTGTACAGTTGGTAATATCCAAGTATAAGGTCCTATTAAAGTACCTGGTACAGTAGTACTATTAGCTCCTAGTCTTGTATTATCGCCAATAATAGCCCCAAAGAAATCTGTTCCAGTGTCTTGTTTTGTTTCTTTTATTTTTAAAGTAATATTTTTTTGATCAAATCTTCTATTTGCTACAATAACTCCACTTCCAATTCTTGTTGATTTACCTAAAATAGTATCTCCTACAAATGCTAAACTTGCTACTTTGGCTTTGTTTTGAATAATGCAATGCTTTACTTCTGAGCCATGGCCAACAGATGCATTATCTCCAATAATAGTTCCTGGTCTTATTAAAGCACCTGATTGAATAGTAACATTTTTTCCTATCATAACAGGCCCTTCTATTGTTACATTAGAATGAATTACAGTTCCTTCATCTATGAAATAATTTCCTTCGATAGATACGAATTCTTTCATTTTTGCTTTATTTACTTTTAAATCTTTGTCTACTACTTCTTTTCTAATATATGAGTTAATTCTATTCAATGCCTCCCAAACATAAGTACATCCTTCAAAAACTTCTTTAAAAGCAAATTCTTCTCTATTTTCAAAATAATAATCTAACTTGAATTCTTCCATGTTCTTCCCTTCCTTTTATAATATATTTAAATATTCTTATTTTTTTGGCATTATATCATATTCATATATTTTTAGCAAGAAGACTCCCAAATATGGGAGTCTTCTTTGTTACTTGGTAGTTGTGTATGTGATTGTAACGTATTCATCTTCAGCTTCTTCGGATAAAATTGAAATTCTCCAATCTACGCACTGCGCTAAGAATACATTAATGTGGTGGAAATTCTGATTGATTTCTTCCCTCAGTTTCTTTGATATTGTAACTTTTCCTCTTCTCTTACATATTTTGAAGAGAATTGTCAAGTACAGCATCCTTGAAATAGATTTAAACCGCTTCCAACACCAACTCACAATTACACCTCCTAATGTTGATTTATTTTATTATACATTTTTTTTCTGTTGCTGTCAATCTTACAATATTATGCAAATAAGTCCTCCGCTTCCTTCGTTTACTATTCTTTCCAATGTTTCTTGTAATTTTGCTTGCGCATCTTCTGGCATCCTGTAAAGCTTATTTTGTAAACCTTCATTAACAACTTCATGTAGGCTCTTTCCAAAGATGTTAGACTCCCAAATTTTTTTAGGATCATTTTCAAATTCAGAAAGTAAGTAATTTACTAATTCTTCTGATTGTTTCTCACTACCTACAATAGGTGACACTTCAGTTTCAATATCAGCTCTTATCATGTGAATACTTGGTGCTTTCGCTTTTAATTTTACTCCGAATCTTGAACCTTGTTTTACCATTTCCGGTTCGTCTAAAATCAATTCGTCCATAGATGGAGTGACAATTCCATACCCTTTTTGTTTTACTTCATTTAATGCATATGCTATTTTATCATATTCTTTTTTTATTTTTGCCAGATTAGTTACAATTGAAAATAAATCGCCCTCATTTTTAACTTCCACACCAGATATTTCTGTAAGAATTTGATAAAATAGCTCTTCTTTAATTCCAATGTTAGCTGTTACAGAACCATTTCCTAATTGAATATTTTCAATACTTGTTTTAGTAATAATATCCGTTTCCTGAATTTTAGCAAATCCTTCTTTGATTTGTCTAATAAGGTGTACATTTTTTAATGCTTCCTTTATCTCGCTATATAATTCTACTTTTAAAGGATGCTCATTTTGTAGTCCTTCTATCCACCTTGGATAATTAATATTAATTCTTTCTATCGGAAATTCATATAGTATTTTTCCGAAAATATTATTCACATCATCATTTGTCAAATTTGCGCAATTAGTTGGCAACACTGATATTTCATATTTTTCTTCCATTTTTTTTGCTAAATCTCTCGTATATTCTGAATACGGATTATCTGTGTTTAGTACAATTACAAATGGCTTTTTTAGCTCTTTTAGCTCTCTTACTACTCTTTCTTCAGCTTCTACATAATCTTCTCTAGGAATTTCTGTTATACTTCCATCGCTTGTTACTAAAATTCCAATTGTTGAATGTTCTTCAATTACTTTTTTTGTTCCCATTTCAGCTGCTAGCTCAAAAGGAATTTCCTCTTCTGCCCATGGTGTTTTTACCATTCTGGGAACATCATCTTCCATATACCCTAAAGCATTATTTACTAAGTAACCTACACAATCAACCATTCTTGTTTTTAATTTTAAATTATCTCCAATTGTTATCTCTACAGCTTCATTTGGAATAAATTTTGGTTCTGTTGTCATAATTGTTCTTCCGTGCTGCACTTTGAGGCAGTTCGTCTTTTGCTCTTTCTCGTTTGTATTCATTTTCAATATTAGGAATAACAAGTAAATCCATAAATCTTTTTATAAATGTTGATTTTCCAGTTCGAACAGGACCTACTACACCCACATAAATATCTCCATCAGTTCTTTTAGCAATATCTTGGTATATCTCTAAATTTTCCATATTAATTTTTACCTCCTACAAAAGTTTGTCTATTAAACTTAATACATGTATATTAAATTTTTAATGGAATATTACTTTTTTCTTTTATTCAATTGTATTTTTATATTTATGTATGATTTTTTTTCTTTTGGAAAAAATATAGTAAATATTTAGTCAATATATTGCGAGGTTTTTATGAAAATTTCAAATTTTCTTTCCAATTTCTTTTTCTATTCTGAAGAAGAAAATTATAATTTCGATTTATATGATACTCCTCAAGTTAATATTATGGAAAATGAAAATGATCATCCTGTTAGCGAAGTAAAAAATATATTTTCAGATGTTAAATCAAATTTAGAATACTTAAAAATTCAATATAATACTTTAATTAATAGTGACATTGTCATAAGAAAATTTAGATTAGTTGCTAATAATACCACATATCAAGCTTTTATTTTTTATATTGATGGAATGGTAAACTCAGATACAATTAATGATTTTATATTATCTCCTCTTATGTTAAGGAATAGGTCTAATACTCACCGTATAAAGTCAAAAGCTCTTAAAGATTCACAAATTGTTTCTTCTATTCTTGCTCAGTCTACGCCAAAGCATAATTTTGATTTAGAAACTTATATTTATGAATCTTTACTTCCACAAAATAGCTTAAAAAAGGTAAAAGAATTTAAGCCTCTTATTTCTGATATCAATTCTGGAAATTGTGCTCTTTTTGTAGAAACCTTAAATACAGCTTTTGATATTGAAGTTAAAGGTTTTAAATCTAGAAGTATTGGTCAACCTTCCAATGAAATTGTTGTGCGTGGCTCCCAAGAAGCTTTTGTAGAAGTTATTAGGACAAATACTTCTTTAATTCGTAGAATGATTCATAATGAAAACTTAGTTATAGAAAACATTAATGTTGGAAATGTAAGTCAAACTAGTACAGCTATTTGCTATATGAAGAATATTGCTAATGATAATCTTGTGTCTGAAGTAAAATACCGAATTAATAATTTGAATGTAGATTATCTCTTTTCTTCAGGTCAACTTGAACAACTCATTCAGGATAACGGTAATATTTCTGTTCCACAAATTATATCTACTGAAAGGCCAGATCGTGTTGCTAATAATTTGTTATGTGGTAGAGTAGCCGTACTTGTTGATGGCTCTCCTTATGCTCTTGTCATGCCTGGTATTTTAGTAGATTATTTATCTTCTCCTGAAGATTCTAATCTAAAACATCAATTTTCTAATTTATTAAAGGTAGTAAGACTAATTTCTTTTTTCTTTGCTCTGTTGCTACCTGCTATTTATATTGCTATTACTAATTATCATCAAGAATTAATCCCTACTGAACTTGTTTTTGCAATTGTTGCTTCAAGAGAAGCGGTTCCTTTTCCTATTATTTTTGAAATATTTTTAATGGAAATTTCTTTTGAGCTTATTCGAGAAGCCGGTGTAAGAATTCCATCCGTACTTGGTCCCACTATTGGAATTGTAGGAGCTTTAATTTTAGGTCAAGCTGCTGTTAGCGCTAGCATTGTAAGTCCTATTTTAATCATTATAGTTGCTATTACTGGAATATGTTCATTTGCCATTCCAGATTTTTCTTTGAGCTTTAGCATACGACTTTATCGCTTTATTTATATTTTACTAGCTTGTTTTGCAGGATTATTAGGTATCGGATTAGGTCTTTTTGTTCAATGTGCTATTATTACTTCTTTAAAGTCTTTTGGTGTAAACTATCTCGCTAGCTCTTTAGAGATGAATTCTTCAAAAAATAATAATACTTACTGGGTTCATCCTATATGGAAACGTGAAAATCGAGCTGATTATTTGAAAACTAAAAAGCCAAGAATTGAAAAAAATATTAGCATGAAATGGAAAAAACTTAAATAAATTTAATTTATTATAGAAAGGATTTTGTTATGGAAAAAGTTGAAAAAGTTGGAACTCTAGAGGCAATTTCTTTTATTGTAATTGTTATGATTAATCAAATTATATTAAATTCGCCAAAAAGTATTGTTGTTTCTACTGGCTCTGCCTCTTGGCTAAATGTTATTTTCATCTCATTTTTAGCTGTTGTGTTTTGTCTCTTTATTGCGAGATTATTTCGTCGATTTAAAAATGAGGATATTATTGATATCTCTGAATTTTTAGGTGGAAAAATTTTAAAAGTAATTATTGGCATTTTATACTTAATTTTATTCTTAGGGGTTAATGCTTTAATTCTACGATATTTTTCAGAATGCATTAAACTTATTTATTACCCCACTTCGCCCAGAATTTTTATTCTCTTATTTTTTATTGTTGGTAGTATTCTAGCAGTCAGTCGTGGAATATCTAGTGTTATTCGTACTAATTTAATCATTATGCCATTTTTACTAGTTAGTATTTTAGTAATTTTCTTTTCTGTATCTAAATGGTTTGTATGGGAAAGAGCCTTCCCTATTTTCGGATATGGCTTTAATCCTACATTTTTAACTGGTCTTACTAATGTATTTGCCTTTGGTGGATTTGCTAATCTTTATTTTCTAATGCCCTTATTAAAAAATAAAGAAAATTTTAAAAAAATTTCTATTATATCTGTTATTGTTTCTAGTATTTACTTATTTATTAGCGTAATTTGTTTACTACTTACTTTTTCTAATTCTGCTACTTCTCAAGAAATCATAGCTATTTATCCACTAACTCGTATTATAGAATATGGTCGTTTTTTTCAAAGAGTAGATGCCATCTTTATTTTTTTGTGGATTTTATCTGCTTTTTGTTATTTAAGTACCTCTCTAGTTCTTGTTACTCATATTTTCAAAAAATTAACTTATATATCAAATGAAAAAATTATGTCACTTCCTTTTTCTTCTATGATTTTAGGATTAGCTTTATCTATAAATTCTTTTACAAATGCTAGATTTATTCAAGAAAATATTTATAAGTTTTTTTATCTAGTATTAGCTTTTATAATTACTCCTCTAATTCTCATATTAGCTAACTGGAAAAAACGTAAAAAAGAAAAGGAGTTTTCTGTATGACAAGAAAAAAATTTATATGTTTAGTTATTTTATTTTCCTTTTGTTCCGTTTTTTTAACTGGTTGTTATGACTTAAACGGAATAGAACAATTTTCTTATGCAATTGCTATTGGAATAGATGCTAGTGATATTAACATTATTAAATTAAGCTTGCAATTTACAATTCCAACTTCTTCTGGTGGTGAAGGAACTACATCTCAGTCTTCTAATTCAACCGTTGTAAGCGTTGATTGCGATTCTATTGATTCTGGAATTAATTTAATCAATAGCTATGTTGGCAAACAAGTAAATTTATCTCATTGCAAAGCAATCGTTATTTCTGAACCTGTCGCAGTAGAAGGAGTATCCCAGTATCTGTACACTCTTATTAATAATATACAAATTAGACCAGATTGTAATATTATTATTAGCCGTTGTAATGCTAAAGACTTTTTAGAAAATTCTACATCTTCTTTTGAATCATTGCCTGCTAGATATTATGAAACAGCTATTGAATCATCACAATATACTGGTTTAGCTGAAACTACTCCTATTCATAAGTTTTACTCCTATATAGAAGATGATTTTCGTGAAGCTACTGCAGTTCTTGGTGGCCTATTATCTGAAAATAATCAATCTAGTATAGAAAATCAGCCTTATATCAATCTAGACGGCAATTATAAAGTAAATGAAACTCCTGTATCAGGGGAAAATAAAATTGACAATATGGGGATAGCCATTTTTTCAGGTGACAAGCTTGTTGGTGAAGTAAATGGTTTAGAAACAATTTCTCACTTATTACTTACAAATAAGCTAAAAAAATGTGTTATTACTATTAGTAGTCCATTCAAAGAGAATCGACCTATTTCATTATTTATTACTAGCCCTAAAAGTACTGTCCAAACAGTTGAAATCGTAAACGGTTCACCTTATATTACTACTGAAGTTTTCTTAGAAGCTAACATTTTATCAGCTGATAATGATTCTGATTATACTTCTATTGGAAATCTTAAGATTATTGAAGAATATGTAAATAATTATATGCAAGAACAGCTTTCTTCTTTCTTATACAGGACTGCAAAAGAGTTCAAATCAGATGTTATTGGCTTTGGAAGACATTTACGCACAAAATATTTAACAGAAGAAAAACTTAATCAAATCAGTTGGTCTACTTTATATCCAAATTCATTCTTCTCTTGCAAAGTTCATTGTACGGTTGGTTCCGGCTATGTCATTTCAAAAGATTAGGAGGTATATTTTATGAAAATTGTTACAGTTTTACTTACTGTATTTATTTTAGTAAAAACACTTTCTTATTCAGTTTTTGAAGTTAAAGTAAAGAAAAATAGACTTGGCGGTATTTTTATTGCTTTAATTGGTATTATTTCATTTATTCTTCCTATTGTTTTTATATGGTCTAGCTAAGTAATCATAAAAAGAAAAAATAGAAATTAATTTCTATTTTTTCTTTTTATTTTCTATTCTCTCAAACCCAACTCTTCTTAATTGTTTATTTGCTTCTATTACTCTAATTCTAATCTTATCTCCTAATGAAAAAAGCTCTTTTGTTCTTTTTCCTATAATCGTTTTACTTTCTTCTTGATAAATATAATTGTCATTTCCTAAATTATCTAATCTAATCATTCCTTCTACAGTGTTATCTAGTTCTACAAATATTCCAAAGGAAGTCACTCCAGATATTATCCCTTTATATTCTTTTCCTATTTTGCTCATCATATATTCTGCTTTTTTCATATTGCTTGCTTCTCTTTCTGCTGTCTGTGCTGTTCTTTCTCTTTTAGATGAAAGTTCTGCTTGTTTTTTAGCAATTCTCTTAAGTTTCTCTTTTTCTGACTCTTCTACATCATAATTATTTATTAAATATTTTGAAATAACTCTATGAATAAATAAATCTGGATATCTTCTAATAGGAGAAGTAAAATGGCAATAGTATCTACTTGCGAGTCCAAAATGTCCCTTGTTTTCATTTTCATATCTTGCCTGTTTTAAAGTTCTCAAAATTAAATTCGATACAATTTTTTCTTCTGGAGTATCTTTTGCCTTTTCTAATACCAAGCAAAAAGCCTTGGGATAAATAGCATCTTTTTTGCATTTTACATGGTATCCCAACCCAAACAAAAATTTATTTAAGTCTTTTATTTTCTCTATATCTGGTATTTCGTGAACTCTATAAATAAACGGCGCATCTAGCCAAAAAAATTTTTCTGCTATTTGTTCATTAGCTATTAACATAAATTGTTCAATTATATCATTTGCTAGTGTTGTTTCGTATTTCTTTACGTCTACAGCAGTTCCGTTTTTATCTAATATAATTTTACTTTCTGGAATGTCTAGTTCTAAGCTGCCATCTTTAATTCTTTTCTTTTTCAAAATTTGGCTTAATTCATACATTAGTTTAAATACTTCTATGTAATTTTCATATCTTTTTAATAATTTTTTGTTAGCGCCAACTAATATTTTGCTTACATCTGTATAGCTCATACGTTCTTTTACTTGAACTATCGCCTTATAAATTTCAGAAGAAAGTACCTTCCCTGTTTTATCTATTTCCATAGTAATAGATAATGTAAATCTGTCTTCACCTGCATTCAAGCTACAAATACCATTAGACAATTTTTTAGGTAACATTGGAATTACTCTATCTAACATATATACACTTGTTCCTCTATATTGTGCTTCTTTATCTAAGTTACTTCCTTCTTTAACATAGTAACTAACATCTGCAATATGAACGCTTAGCTTGTAGTTTCCACTTTTCGTTTTCTCAATTTCTATTGCATCATCTAAATCTTTAGCATCTTCTCCATCAATAGTTATGATACATCTATCTCTTAAATCTACGCGATTAGGAATATCTTTTTTATCTATTTTATCATTAATATTATTTAATTCTGATATTACCATTTTAGGAAATTCTTCTGGCAAACCAAATTCTTTAATCAAGCATTTCATATCTATATCTGCTTCATTTTCGCCTTTGACAATTTCTACAATTTTCCCTTCTGGTTTTTTATTTTTCATCTCTGGCTTTGTAATTTCTATTATTACTTTTTGATTGTTTTTGGCTTTTTTAAAATTAGATTTTTTTATAAAAATATCTGTTTTCAATTCTTTGTTGTCTGGTATAACGAAACCAAAGTTCTTGTTTTTTACAAAAGTTCCTACAATTTGTTTTCTAGTTTTTTCTCTCTTTGCCAAAATCTATCTCCCTTCTTTTTTATTTCTAAAAAAATAGAGCAGTATAAAAACTGCTCATTTCTATTTAGTATATACTTTATTTACATTTTATATACAATACTAAGTGCAATAGTTATAATTACAAAAAGAACTCCAAAAACAATAGTTAATCTCTTTAGTTTTCCTTCTTTTGTTCTCCCTTTATTCTTTTCATAAAAACTATTTGAGCTAGTTCCAGTTATTGTGCTTGATGCTCCCGCATCTTCTTTGGATTGCATCATAGCTAAAATAATTACTGCAAAACAAACAATAATGTCTGCTACTATTAGAATTCCCTTTAACATAAAATCAAAAGCCTCCTTGCATAATTTAACATGTTTATTGTAACATATATAAAGCAAAAGTGCAAACTTTTATATAATATTTTTTTATTTTTTTATTTCTACTTTTCTTATTCTTCAAAAAATGTTATAATAATTATGTATTGCGGGTATAATTTAGTGGTAGAATGCCATGCTTCCGACCTGGTAGCGCGAGTTCGATTCTCGCTACCCGCTCCAATGACGTTTCTGTTCGAACTAACAGAATTGATACAAAATCAATCAGAAAATAAATCTGGTTGATTTTTTGTTGTCTAAAAACCAATATTAAAATCATCCAAACGAAAGGATGGTGTGAAAAATGAAGATAATTAAGCAAGAACTGGAATTTGAGGAATATCTAAAACAGAGGCTAGAATTTATATGTGAATTTTCTAAGGTTACTCCTACTTTTATCAATGGTAGCATTAGAAAATTAGAAAAAACTAA
>CALXJM010000037.1 GCA_944388625.1 uncultured Clostridia bacterium | reverse complement strand
GCATTATATAATCTTTCAGCTACTGCTACTAGAAATAATCTTTCTTTAATTGCTGTTGTTATGAAAGCTCCTTCTACAAAAGTTCGTTTTGCAGAGGCTCAAAAATTATTAGATTATGGATTTAATAATTACGAATATAAAGAGTTTGCCAAAAAAGGAGATGTAGTAGGAAATATTATTGTTAACAAGGGAACTTTTTCTTCTGTAGATGTTATATTCGATCAAAATGCTGGTTTTTTACTAAAAAAGGGAGAATCACAAAATGTAACTCAAAGTATAGATTTGTTTAATGAGATTACCGCTCCTGTGCAAGAAGGACAAAAATTAGGAGAAGCAATCTATTCTAACAATGGTGAAATTTATGCTGTTAATTTAATTGCTAAAACTTCTGTAGATTCTTTAGGCTTTTTTAATGTTGCAAAAATGGTATATTATAATTGGTTTAACTTATTACGTTGACACGCTATAATTTAAATAGATGGGGTTTAATTTATAATTTTCCCCATCTATTTTATTATAATTTTATTTATTATATTGTTAAGCTTCTTTTACCATCTATTTTTGAATTTTTATTTGTAGTGTGATTATCTGAGTTTTTATTAAAAACAGCATAAATTAGTGAAGTAATTGGAATTGTAAATATAACTCCCATACTTGCTGCAATAGCAGATATTGCATCTGTTATTATCATTTCTTTATTAATAATTTCTGTGAATGACATATCTCCTGTCATGAACAATAAAATTAAACTAATTTCTCCTCCAACATAAGCTAGAATTAATGTATTAGTCATAGTTCCAATAACATCTCTTCCTATATTCATTCCACTTTTTAACAATTCCTTTTTCCCTAAATCTTTGTTTTTTTGTTTTAGTTCATCTAGTGCTGATGCAATAGACATTCCGACATCCATGCAAGCACCTAATGCTGTAACAACAATTCCTGCAAATAGCAAATCTCGAAAGTTAAATGTAAGGTTCTGTGTATTCATGCTTAAATATAAGGCCGTTTCTTGTGCTCCTGAAAGCTTAGCTAACACTCCAAAAATACTTGCCATAATTCCTGCACATAGTACACCTCCTGTAGTTCCTAATGCCGCTGTAATGGATTTTTTATTAATTCCTCCTATAATAATAAATGTTACTGCAATAATAATGACAGATGTTCCAACTGATACCCAAATAGCATTATACCCTTTGTAAATAGCATTTAGCATGATAGTAAAAATAGCGACAATAGTAACTACTAATGCAACAATTGCCTTTAGTCCTTGTTTTCTACCTATCACTAACACAATTATGAAAAATACGATGAGCATAGCAAGTAAATAATTTTGTCTTACCATATCTTGTACAACAATTGTTTGTTCTCCTGTAAGCAAATCTTTGCTGATTTGTACAAATACCGTATTCCCTTTAGATAAAGGATATCCTTCAATTTTGTTATCCAAGTCATATGATAAACAGTATTTCCCATCATATGTATTTCCTGCGAATTCCCCTTCTAAGATTTCAACTGTTACATTTTGATATTTATTAGTATATTCCATAATTGTTTCTTCATGTGGTTCGTCTACTTTTAATACTTTTGCTTTCACAGTTACTGTTTCGATAGTGTCTACAAAAGTAGAATTTTCTCCTTCATTTGTAGTTTCATTTATTGTAGTTGCTTGTTGATTTTCTTCTGTAGCATAAATTATATTCGTTAATATAGTAATTATAAAGAGTGTTATAAAACCTACTGTTAAGAGCTTTATTTTCATTTTTATCTCATTCCTTTCCTGAAGTACAAATCTTTTTCAATTTTTCATACATTATTCTCTTATTTTGAAATATTATAACATAAATCTTTGGAAATGCAAGAGAAAGTAAATTACTAATCTACTTATCTTTATATTTTCTAAATTTTAATTTCTTATTTTAAAAAGAACTTAATTGTTCCATTAAATTTCGATATTTTATATAAAATACATTCTTATCTTTTACTGTTAGCGAATTTTGTAATTCTTTTAAGCTTATACTTGTTTTTTCAACTTTAAATGAATTTTCTTTTACATAGTTTGTTTGATTTATAATGTTATTATAATATCTAATTGCTTCATTGACTTCTGTACCCATTTGTTCCCAGTTTTCACTCTCTACTAATGAGTATGCTTTTATAATATGCATTTTAACATTCTTTATGTTTTTTTGTATGTTATCTCCTTCATTTTCTAAAAACTTAGTCAAATAAGAATACATGTCTGTAAGTCCTATCAAACTTTCTTTTTTGTTTTCTTCTTTGATATCTACTGTTGTATTGTCTAATAATTTACTGAATTCCTCCATATAT
The DNA here is from genome assembly GCA_944388625.1 of uncultured Clostridia bacterium. GTDB lineage: Bacteria > Bacillota > Clostridia > TANB77 > CAG-508 > CALXJM01. Next base: position 8,007 of record CALXJM010000037.1, on the reverse strand, counting down.
TTGTTATTAATTCCTCTTTGAGTCAAATCTATTATTATTGTACTCCATGTATCGTGTAAAAGTTCTATATCGCTTTTTATCTCAGTCCAATTTATATTTTGTGTATTATCTCCTAAAATAGAGCTATGATCCATTTCAGATTGATTAATAGTTTTATTTTGGCTTGTTTCTCCTCCTGAACTAGTATTACTTTCTGTTCCCTTTTGTGTGCTAGAACTCTGTTCTCCTTCTTGCCCAGATGATTCATTCAGTTCTATTTTTTCTGTTGTTATTTTATAATTCTGATAAGAAATATTATTTAATTTATTTAACATTCCAACAATTTTGCTATCCAAATATTCTATTTCGCTTTTTATTTTTTCTTCTAAGCTTCCGTTTTCTTCTTTATCTTTGCAACCAGTAAGAATAAATAATAATATAATTGATAATAATATACATAAAATATTTTTTAATACTTGCTTCATAATTTTTTCCTCTCTTATGTATATATTTCCCTGAAAATTGCCTTTTATTCCTTTATGAGAATCCTGTTCTTATTATTTTACATATTTTTAGATAGGAGTTTTTAGTTTGAATACGATTGTTAGTTTGTATAGTGTAAAAAAAGATGAAATAAAAAAATTTCTTTCCGTTTTTTTTGGAAAAGAAATTTTTTTAAAAAATCCACTCCACTGGTCAATGAATTATGAAAATCCTGTTAGTATGGCTGATATCATTGGAACTTTTATAGATAACAATGATAAATTTCAAATCAATATGTGGATTAGTTTAGATAAAGGATATTATATTAATGTTACTGAACAAAATGCAGATAATATTATAAAGTATTTATTTGAAAGATATCCGTATTAAATAATAATCATTTTTATCTTTTAAATATTCTATATAATATAGAATAGTGTTTTTATTATTCTGATTTTAATTCTCTTAGCATTAAATTATTTACTGCCTGCTTTGGATTTAAATTATTATACAATATATCATACGTTGTTTCTACAATAGGCATATCCACTTTATATTTTTGTGCTAATTTATATGCTACTTCTATATTATCAATACTTTCTATAGTCATTCCTACTTCCTGTTTTGTCTCTTCTATACTTTTTCCCATTCCTATAAGTTTTCCAGCTTTTCTATTTCTGCTATGTTCGCTTAAACAAGTTACAATTAAATCTCCTATACCTGTTAAGCCATAGAATGTTTCTAACTTTGCTCCCATTTTACAGCCTAGTCGCGCGATTTCAGCTAGCCCCCTTGTTATAAGAGCTGCTATAGAATTATCTCCTAATCCTATACTAGTTGCAATTCCTGAGCAAAAAGCTATAATATTTTTTAGTCCTCCTCCTAGTTCTACTCCTTTTATATCTTCAGAAGTATATATGCGTAATGTTTCAGAAGAGAATAGCTTTTGTACTGTTTCCAATAATTTTTGATTTTCGCAAGCTAGTACTAAAGCAGTAGGAATATCAATAGCTACTTCTTCTGCATGGCTTGGACCTGACAAAACAGCAATTGTTACATCTTTCTTTTCTTCTTTTAGTACTTCGTCTAAAGTATACAATGTTTCCAATTCAAAGCCTTTTGTACATAAAATTATAGGTTGTTTAGTAATATATTTTTTATATGTTGTAAATGTGCTTCGTACAAATTTAGATGGTGTTACATGTAAAATCAAATCAGAATCCCTTATTACTTCTTTATATTCTAAAAAACAAGAAATATTTTCTGGTAATTTTACATTTGGCAGAAATTTACACTGTCTGTTTTTATTAATTAAATCTGCTTCTTCTTGTAAATAGGACCATACATTTACCTTATTCCCTTGCCTTGCTAAATAAATAGCTAATGCCATTCCCCAACTGCCACTACCAATAATAGCTATATTTTTCATATTTGATCTCATTCCTTTCTTAATGCACAAATCTAGTTGGAAAAGAATTACTTTATATTGTTATTTTTTTAAAGATATTTTATTTTCTGTTCCGTTTAATATTCTTTTTATGTTTGCTCTATGGTTGAATACAACTAAAAGTGCCACAACAACTCCAAAAATAACATAGTTTCCATCTACAATATAGTTGTGATTAATAAATAAAGTTAATATTGGAAATAGAATAGCAGCTGTTACAGAACCTGCTGATGCCATTTTAGTAAATAGCATAATAACAAGTGCAAAAACTAAGCAAATAAGTCCGATTTGATAATTAGTTATTAATAATACCCCTAAAGCTGTTGCTACTCCTTTACCTCCTCTAAATTCAAAGAAAATTGGAAATGTGTGTCCTAAGATTACGCATACCCCTGCAAGCTGTACTAATAAACTAGCATCTGCCTCTTTTATAATAACATGTGCAAGTAATGCTATTCCAACAGCTACAACTCCTTTTAAAATATCACATATTAATGTAAGAATTGCTGCTTTTTTCCCTACTGTTCTTAAAACATTAGTGCTTCCCGCATTTTTGCTTCCTTTTTCTCTTACATCAATTCCTCCCATTTTTCTTCCTAAAATAACAGAAAAGCTAATACTCCCTATGAAATAAGCTAATATTGCTACTACAATATATATTGCCATTTTTTCCTCCTTTCGAACGTTTTCTCGTTCATATAAATTTAACTTTATAAATTTTCTTTTATTTTCTATCTGATTTTTCTCTTACTATTACCCTTATCGGTGTGCCTTCTATATGAAAATTATTTCTAATTTGATTTACTAAATATCTTTCATAAGAAAAATGAAATAATTCTTTGTTATTGACAAAAACTACAAATGTTGGTGGTTTAGTAGAAGCTTGTGTTCCATAAAAAATTTTTAGTCTTCTTCCTTTATCGCTTGGCGGTTGTACTATTGCAATTGCTTCATTAATTACTTGATTCAATACGGGGGTAGAAATATGAACTGCATTATTGCATGCTACTGTATTAATAAGCTCAAATAGCTTTTCTACTCTTTGTCCAGTTTTGGCCGATATAAAAAGTATAGGTGCATAGTTTAAATAACTTAATTTATTATATACATCCTTTTTGTATTTTTCAAGTGTTCCCGTATCCTTTTCTATTGAATCCCATTTATTAATTACAATAATAACTCCCTTTCCAGCTTCATGTGCTTCACCTGCAATTTTTGTATCTTGCTCTGTCACTCCTTCTGTTGCATCAATCATAAGTAGGCACACATCCGATCTTTCTATTGCTAAAATAGAGCGCATAACACTATATTTTTCTATTTTTTCTTCTACCTTACTTTTTCTTCTTATTCCTGCCGTATCAATAAATATGTATTTGCCAAATTCATTTTCAAAAATAGAATCAATAGCATCTCTTGTTGTGCCCGCAATATCACTTACAATGTTTCTATTTTCACCTAAAATTTTATTAATAAGAGAAGATTTCCCCACATTTGGCTTTCCTATAACTGCTACTTTAATGTATTCTTGTTCATCATCTTGTGCTTCACTTTTAGGAAAATGCTTAAAAATTTCATCTAAAACATCTCCTATTCCCAATGCATTCGTGCTTGATACCAAGTGTGGTTCACCTAAACCTAAACTATAAAATTCTAATGCTTCTGCTGTTTGTTTATTTATGTTGTCTGCTTTATTACATACAAGTACAATTGGCTTTTTAGATTTTCTTAACATTAGAGCAATTTCTTCATCTGATGCTGTTACTCCCTGTCTAATATCTGTTAAAAAAACTATAACATCTGCTACATTAATTGCAATATTGGCTTGCTCTCGCATTTGGGATAAAATTATATCCTCTGTTTCTGGTTCAATTCCTCCTGTGTCAATAAGAGTAAAATCTACACCTCTCCATTCTGCATCTGCATAAATTCTATCTCTTGTTACCCCTGCAATATCTTCCACAATTGCAACTCGTTGTCCTACAATATAATTAAAAAAAGTGGATTTTCCTACATTTGGTCTTCCTACTATTGCTACTGTTGGTTTTGCCATTTTTTTCACCTCTTGGATTATTTTACAACATTTTAATGAAAAACTCAAGAAGTAGCCAAGTACAAATATTACTTTGTAAATCTTTTTTCTATTTTTGTGGTTTTTCTATACAATAAAAAAGTAACCCTACATTTTACGTAAGGCTACTATTTTTTATATGCAACAAAGTTATGCAAGCATCTTATTTATTATCACCTTGTGCAATTACTTCTTTTCCATTATAATATCCACAGTTTTTGCATACTCTATGTTGCATCACTGGTTCATGACAATGCTTACATTCTACTAAATTTTGTTTTTCTAATTTCCATGTAGATCTTCTTAAAGCTGTTCTTGCTTTAGACCATCTTCTTTTTGGTTGTGCCACTTTTATCCCTCCTTAAGACTTTTTATTTAATTTGTTTCATTACTTCTTCTGCAAAGTTTTCTTCTTTTTTCTCTAGGCCTTCTCCTTTTTCAAATCTTGCAAATCTTACTACTTTTGCATTGTTATTTTCTAGCATCTTCCCAACTTTAATATCTGATTCTTTAACAAAAGGCTGATCTAATAAACAAATTTCAGAATAAAATTTTCCAATTCTACCTTGTACCATTTTTTCTGCAATTTGTTCTGGTTTTCCTTCATTTATTGCTTGTGCTTTTAAAATTTCCATTTCTTTTGAAACTTGCTCTGCTGGAACTTCTTCTTTACATACATATTCTGGTCTTGCAGCAGCAATTTGCATACACACATCTTTTGCAACATCTTTTGAACCAGTTTCTAAGTCAACTAATACCGCAATTTTTCCTGCCCCATGTATATAACTTTCAACCAATCCTTGACTCTCAAATCTTGCAAATCTTCTAATAGACATATTCTCTCCAATAGTTGCAATTTTGTCTGTTAATATTTCTTTTACCGTTTTGGTCGCGTCTTCTATATATTTTTGCCCTAATAGTTCTTCTACATTTGCTGGATTTTGTGTCGCTACTTGTTTTGCAATATTCTTTACAAAATCTATAAATTCTTGGTTTTTCGCAACAAAGTCTGTTTCTGAGTTTACTTCTACTACAGAGCCTACTTTTCCATCATCTGAAATATATGTTTCAACTAATCCTTCTGCAGCTATTCTATCTGATTTTTTCGCTGCTTTTGCAATTCCTCTTTCTCTTAAAAGTTCAATTGCTTTTTCCATATCTCCATTTGTTTCTGTTAAAACTTTTTTGCAGTCCATCATGCCTGCGCCTGTTTTTTCTCTTAATTTCTTTACAAGTTCTGCTGTAATCATCTTCTATACCTCCCTTTTAATTTTACAAATTTCAATTATTCGTTTACTTGTGTTTCTTCTTCTGTTGCTACAATTTCTTCTATATCGGTAGGTTCTGTTTCTTCTTCTGATTGTTCTTGCATTTCTACCACTTCTCCCTGTCTTCCTTCTATAACAGCATTTGCTATTACATCTGCAATTAATTTTACAGAACGAATTGCATCATCGTTTCCTGGAATTGGGTAGTCAACATCTTCTGGATTACAGTTTGTATCAATTAATCCAACAATTGGTATATTCAATTTTCTAGCTTCTAGTATTGCAATTCTTTCTTTTTTAGGATCTACAATGAATAAAACTCCTGGTAATCTTGTCATTTCTTTAATTCCACCAAGATTTTTTTCTAGTTTTTCTCTTTCTGCTTTTAATTTAATTACTTCTTTTTTAGGTAATCTTTCGAATGTCCCATCTGATTCCATTGCTTCTAAACTTTTTAAACGATTTATCCTTTTTTGAATTGTATCAAAGTTTGTAAGCATTCCGCCTAGCCATCTTTGGTTTACGTAATACATGTTGCATTTTAAAGCTGCTTCTTTCATACATTCTTGTGCTTGTTTTTTTGTTCCTACAAAAAGAATGTCCTTTCCTGCTTCTGCTTCGTCCTTTACAAATTTATAAGCTTCATCTAATTTTTTGGAAGCTTTTTGTAAATCGATAATATGGATTCCATTTCTAGCTTGAAATATGTATTCAGCCATTTTAGGATCCCATCTTCTTGTTTGGTGTCCGAAGTGTACACCTGCTTCTAGTAATTGTTTCATAGCTACTACTGCCATTTTTAAATTCCTCCTTTTAGTTTTTCCTCCGAAGGTTTTTATACATTTAAGCACACTTTTTTAAAAAGCACTATCTTAAACTAAACCAACGTGCGATTTGAACTTAGTTATTATACCAAACTTTTCTTAATTTTTCAATAGTTTCATTAAAAAAAAAGCTATTTTAAAATAGCTTTTTTAAATTAGATAGAAAAAAGCACAATTTTTCTACTATTTAGGTTATTTAATTTATTTTATACTAATTGTTATAATCTCTTATTTTTTTGTATGCATATATTGCAGACACTGCAAAAATTGCAATAATAAATAAAATTGAGAAGTCAATACCTGTTTGTGGTAATGTTGTTGAATTTGCATAGTTACTTACATTTGTATTATTCACTCCGTTATTTGCATTTCCTGCAACATTATTTACTCCATTAACTGGATTATTTACTACAGTGTTATTTCCAACTATGATCTCTGTTACATTGTTGCCACTAACATTATTACCTCCTGTTGTATTATTTACTGGCACATTTTCATTAGTTGCCAATACACTTGTGCTTAGCATTAACATTAATGCTAAAATTGCTATTATTACAGTTATTTTTTTTGCCATTTGATTTCCTCCTTAATTTAAATTTCTCTTTAGAATATACTGTTCTTTTATATTTATACTACATAATTTTATAGAATGCAAGTTTTTTTTACATTTTTTTTTGTATTTTTAATTTTTTATACAATTTAATCTAAATTTATAATTTACTTTGTCCTATATCTATCATATGATATTTTGCTAAAATATATTCTTAATTTTAAAGGCTTCTTTTCCTTTTATATGTCCTATTAAAAAAATAGATTTTTCTAGCTCTTTTAAAGCTTCTTCTATTTGTTTATTTTCTACTGTAGCCTTAACTGAAAGTAATGATATTTCTATATTATCAAGTTCTTGATGTACTACTATCATAGACCATGTTTTTTCTATGTTTTCCCATTCTTGGATAATTTTTTCTACTTGTTTTTGTATTTGTTCTGCATTTTTCATACTTATTTGTTTTAAATCATATTTTAAACTTTCTAATTTTTTTACTAGTTCATTGCTGGTATTTTCTAAATGGATTTGAACTATAGTTCCAATTATAATAATTAAAATTACAACTATAGTACTGATTAAAATCTCTTTCATATGCCTCCTTACTTAATGTATTTCTTTTCTTTGGCAAAACATTTGGCTTCCACCATCATAAGTTACAATTAATGCTTCTTCTGGTTTCATTTTGAATTTTTTTACTTCCTTTTCTAACCATTTATAGTCTTTTCCTATGGCTTTTAAATTTTTTTCCATTACTTTTCCATCAACAACTAAATCATACGGAATTCCTTCATATTCTGGCATAATGTTAAAATCTTTTGGTATAGCAGTTCTCTTATCAGGTTTCTGTATAACACTAATTTGTCCGTTTGTTTCTAGAATAGCATATTCTACATCCCCGATATTATAAACATTATTGCCTCTTAACCTCTCTTGTAATTCATTGATAGTAAATCTTTCTTTTTTTAATGCATTTTCATCAATTTTCCCTCTATAAATTAATATTGATGGCTTTCCACATATAATTTTCCTAATAGTAATACTTTTTAAATTGATAAATGAAATTAATAGTTGCATAACAAGCAATGCTAAAATTGGTACAATGCCACTAGCAATTGGAATTCCTATATCTGCCATAGGAACTGATGCCAAATCTGCTATCATGATTGATATGGCGAGCTCAAATGGTTGCAATTGACCAATTTCTCTTTTTCCCATTAATCTCATAATGATTAAAACCAATATGTATAAGATAATTACTCTTATAAATGTAACAATCATTCTTTTCTTCCTTTCTTTTATTAGAGTGTCATACATTGCATAAATATTACAAGTATATTTTTCGCAAAATTTCTCAAAATATTCTTGTAATATTAATTTTGTTTATTTTT
>CALXJM010000036.1 GCA_944388625.1 uncultured Clostridia bacterium | reverse complement strand
ACACAAGAACAACTTGCAGATATTACAACAGGATTGAAAGAATTAATTTATCAATTTGATAATGGAATAGAAAAAAAAGAAAATTAAAAAATAAAGTACTTCATTATTGAAGTACTTTATTTTTGTATTTATTCTTTAATGAGCATCTGAAATTTCTTTTTGCAGTGTTACATGAACAATAGTACCTTCTTCTACAGAAGTGCCAGATGCTATGTCTTGTGACACAACTACACCAGAACCAGTGGTATTAATATTCAGGTTTTTAGCTTTTAACATATTTGTTGCCTCTGCTGCAGTTTTACCTTTTAAGTTAGGAACAGTTGTAGTAATTCTTGCATTGTTTTCAGCTGTATATAAACAAATAATAGAATTATTTTTTAAAGAAGCACCAGGCTTTGGAACTTGATCTGTAATTAATGTTTCGTCAGGATTTTCAGAGCCACTAATATTAACTCTAAATCCAGCAGCTTTTAATTTCTTTTTAGCCTCTGATATTGTTTTATTTCGAACATCCGGTAAAGTAGAAGTAGATTCTGTATCTGTTGTTTCAGTATCTGCAGAAGAAATTCCTAAATAAGGTAATACTTCAGATAGAATTTGTCCTACAACAGGACCAGCAGTAGAGCCACCTTGATGCCCATTAGCAGTTGGTTGATAGAGTGCAACAAGAGCTACTACTTGTGTGTTTACAGTAGGAGAAATAGCAATCATAGAAGCAATATATCCTTCATCTTCTTTTCCAGGAGAAGGCTCAGAAGTACCCGTTTTTCCACCAACTGAATATCCTGTAACCTTAGCATATTGACCAGTTCCATTAGTAACAACTGATTCCATTAAATCTCTCATAGTTTCAGAAGTTTCTTTTGAAATAACTTGACGAACTTCAACTGGGTCGATATTAGTTACAACATTAGAGTTAGTGTCAATTACCTGTTTTACAATACGAGGTTGCATTAGAATACCATCATTGACAATGGCAGAAACTGCGGTAATCATTTGAAGAGGGGTAATGGTAAATCTCTGACCAAATGACATAGTAGCAAGCTCAATAACGCCACAATCTTCTTCATCTACAAATTGGCCAGATGCTTCGCCAAGAACAGAAGCGCCAGTACGACCAATTAGATTAAAAGCACGTAAATATTTATAATAAGTTTTAGAACCGATTCTTTGCCCAACTTGCATAAGAGCTGGATTACAAGAATTTTGTAAAGCTTCCCTTAAACTTTGACTACCATGAGGTGCCCAAGAGCGCCAACAGTTAATTTTAGTATCATAGTATTGCTCATACCCATTGCAAACTAAATCATTAGAAGTATCTGGCTCAATAAGATTTTCTTCTAAAGCGATAGCTGCTGTAACTAATTTAAATGTGGATCCGGGCTCGTAACCATCAGAAACGGCTTTATTTCTCCACATCTTAAAAAGAGCATCATTTCTATCTGTAGAAGACAATTCAGACCAAGTTTCTGCCAAAGAAGGAGAATTGATTGTAAATGGGTCATTTAAATTATAATCTGGATATGTAGCCATTGCCAGAATATCTCCAGTGTTAGGATCCATTATAATAGCATTTCCACCACGTAAACAGTTATTTTCTTCAACCGCTTGTTTTAAGTATTTTTCTACAATAGATTGAATGTTAGCATCAATCGTAAGAATAATATCATTTCCGTCTTGTGGTTCTATATAAACTTGATCTTCGTCTGGAATTTCTTGTCTAGCGCCATTTAAAGTAGTAATTTTTTTACCTGCAACTCCAGCCAAAGTAGAATCCCATTTGCTTTCTAAACCGTCTAAACCATAATTATCATCACCACAGAAACCAATTAAATGTGAGGCTAAATTATTATAAGGATAGTATCTTTTGGTATCAGAATCAATGTTAATTCCTGTAGTGACTTCGTTTTGTTTCATCCAAGATTCTAATGCATCAATCTTATCCTGCTCTACTTTTTTAGCAATTGTAATAGAAGAAGAATCACTATTTACTTTTTCTAAAACTGTATTATAATCTAGCTCAAAAATAGTAGAAAAAGCTTCTGCTAAAACTTCAGAAGGAACAACACTATCATCTTTATATTTAACACTACCAGGATTAATACTAACGGTATCTACCTCTGCGCTAGCTGCTAAAATTTTTCCTGTAGAATCATAAATTGTCCCTCTTTTGGCTGGAATGGTTTGAGTAGAAGTTTGCATTACATAAGCTGCCTCTTTATATTCACTTCCCTTAACAAATTGAATCCAACCTAAACGAAATGTTAAAAGTAGAAACACAATTAAAGTAAAAAGCATAAAAAATAAATTACGTTTTGATAAAAGTTTCTTACTCTGTTCTCTTTCTTTCCTTATACTAATGTTTTTTTTCTTTTTATCCATAGCTCCTCCTTGCAGTTTTATATATTGCATATATTGTATATGATTAAATGTGAAAATGCAATGAAATTCACACAAATGTCAAAATAGAAATGAATAAAATCCAGAATGAAAATACTTATTTAATATGTGATAATTATGTAGATTAAGAAAAAATAAAATATAAATAATGTAGAGACTAAATATAAAAAAACAGCTAAAATTGCTATAGTAGATGGGTTATGCTTCTTGACAAGTTAGATGTTTTTTAATAGAATAGAAAAACAGTATTTAAGAAATGCGTTGAAGAAAGGAAAATAAATTTTATGGGAAACGCCTATCAGGAAACAATGCAATTATTAAAAAAATATAAAATTACAGCTAATAAAAATTTAGGTCAAAATTTTTTAATTTGTGATGAAACTATCCAAAAAATTATAGAAGAAGCCGATCTAAGTAAAAACGATATGGTTATAGAAATAGGACCAGGTTTAGGAATACTTACACAGCATTTAGTAGAAAAAGCAGGGAAAGTGTTAGCTGTGGAAATAGATCAAAGAATGACTTCTATATTGAATGATAGGTTTCAGGAGCAATCCAATTTAGAAATTTTACAAGAGGATATTTTAAAAGTGGATCTGAAAAAGAAAATAGAAGAAAATCATTTTAAAACTGTTAAAGTAGTTGCAAATCTGCCCTACTATATAACAACTCCAATTATTATGAAGTTATTAGAGGATAAATTAGAGTTAGAAAATATTCTAGTTATGGTACAAAAAGAGGTAGCAGATAGATTAACTGCTATACCAGGTGAAAAAGCTACCGGAGCAATTACATATGCTATATATTATTATTCTATAGCTAAAAAAGTAATTAGCGTGCCAAGAGAATCTTTTATTCCTGCTCCAGATGTAACTTCGGAAGTGATAAAGCTAAATTTGAGAAAAGAGCCTCCAATTAAACTAAAAAACGAAGATATACTATTCCGCTTAATAAAAACAGCTTTTATGCAGAGAAGAAAAACAATTTCAAACTCTTTTATGAATAGTGGGTTGTGGCGAGAAAAACAAGAATTACTAAAAACATTGGAAAAAGTAAAAATAAGTCCTAATGAAAGAGCAGAAAACTTAACTTTGGAACAATTTGCAAGTATTATTAATACAATAGAAAATGAAAAAAATTAATTTTGGTGAAATACAAATCATAACAGAAAAAAGTACACATAAATTTGAGAAAATATATATAGGCAGTATAATGTTATTTTTGAAAGGAATGGAAAAATGAAAAAATATATAAAATATATAAAGGGAAATTGGATTGCCACAATTTTAGCTCCATTATTTATTATTGTAGACACATTGGGAATGATTGTCCAACCTTATTTCACATCAAAAATTATTGACATAGGGATAACAAATGGAGACACAGATTATATTGTAAGAACAGGAATTTTAATGGTTGTACTAGCTATTATATCAATTGCAGGAGGATTTCTTGCTATGTTTTTTTCTTCCAAAGCTGCTTATGGTTTTGGAGCTAATTTAAGAAAAGATATGGTAAGCAAAATTCAAGAATTTTCTTTTAGTAATATCAATAAATTTAGTACATCATCATTAATTACAAGATTAACTAATGATGTTGAAGTATTGACAAACTTATTCCAAATGATATTAAGGATGACTGTAAGATCACCTTTTATGCTTGTTGGTGGAGTTGTCTCTATGCTCATTTTAAGTCCGAAACTTTCTTTAATATTTTTAGCGCTTTTACCAATTTTAGCTATATTAGTAATAATTATTATTAAAAAGGCTTTTCCGTTATTTAAAATGGTACAAGAGAAAATTGATAAAGTAAATACAGTTATTAGAGAAAATTTAGTCGGAGCAAGAGTTATTAAATCTTTTGTTAGAGAAGAGTTTGAGAATAAGAGATTTGAAAAAGCAAATACAGACTTAATGGAAACTTTTATAAAAAGCTTTCGAATTATATTATTCTTAATGCCTGCCATCATGTTTATTATGAATTTAGCTATTGTAGCTGTTTTATGGATAGGTGGTAGTGGAATGATAGATGTTGGAGCTATTAGTGCTTCTATTACTTATATGGTTATGTCATTAATGTCGCTTATTATGTTATCCATGGTATTTATGAACTTTTCTAGAGCCAAAGCTTCTAGTGATCGTGTACTAGAAGTATTAGAAGAAAAACCAGATATCACTAACCATGTATTAAAAGAAAATTCACCTAAAATAGAAAAAGGTAAGGTAGAATATCATATTAAAAGCTTTGAATTTGCAGATTCAAAAGGAGAACCAATTTTAGAAAATATTGATTTCAAAGTAGAACCTGGTCAAGTAGTAGCAATAATAGGCTCAACAGGAACAGGAAAATCAACATTGGTAAATTTAATGCCAAGATTTTATGATGTGACAAATGGATATGTTAAAATTGATGATATAGATGTTAGGGATTATAATTTAGAAATTTTGCGAGACGGAATTGGTATGGTATTACAAGAAAATAGACTATTTGCAGGAACCATTGAGGAAAATATTAGATGGGGCAAAAGAGATGCCAGCTTAGAAGAGATTAAACACGCATGCAAGATTGCACAAATTGATACTTATATAGAAGGATTGCCTGAACAATATGCTTCTAAAGTAGAACAAAGAGGAGCAAATTTCTCAGGAGGACAAAAACAAAGATTAGCAATTGCCAGAGCATTAATTAAGAAACCTAAAATTTTAATTTTAGATGATAGTGTAAGTGCATTAGACGCAACTACTGAAATTAACTTAAGAAGAGCTCTAAAAGAAAAACTTAAAGATACTACTATATTTTTAATTGTTCAAAAAATTAGTAGCTGTAAAGATAGTGATAAAGTTATCGTAGTTGATGATGGAACTATTGTGGGAATAGGAACTCATGAAGAATTAATGAAAAATAATAAAGTTTATCAAGAAATTAGTAATTCTCAAAAAGAAGTTATGGCAGAAGAATAAGAAGGGAGAAGAACATGGCAAAAGGTAGAGTAGGGGGAGGAGGCCCTATGAAAGTAAATTTAGACAAAGCTCAAGACGTAAAAGGAACTGTTAAAAGGCTTATGAAATACATAGAAGCTCACAAAAAGGGTCTAATATTAGTGATTGTATGTATTATATTTTATGTTGTTTTAAACTTATTATCCTCAGTTTTAATTCAACCAATTATAGATGATTATTTAATTCCAATGATGCAATATCCGGAAAAAACGGAATATAGAAGTGGATTTATAAAAATGCTAGGAGGATATGTTGTAATATGCATATTAATTGCTGTATTTTCTTATTTTCAATCAAAAATCATGGTAAATATTGCACAAAAAGCAGTTAAAGACATGAGAAAAGATTTATTTGAAAAAATAGAAAAACTACCTATTAAGTATTTTGACACTCATCCATACGGAGAACTTATGAGTCGTATCATTAACGATATTGATAATATTAGTACAGCATTAAATACAAGTGTAAATCAAATTATATCTGGATTATTAACTTTGGTTGGAACTCTAATTGTTATGATTATTGTTTCACCTATTTTGGCACTTATCAGTGTATTAGCACTTCCAATTATGGTTTTCATTGTTGCCAAAATTGCAAAAGTAAACAAAAAGCAATTTATTAGGCAACAAGAGGCCTTAGCTGATGTAAATGGATATATAGAGGAATATGTTTCTGGGCAAAAAGTAATTAAAGCATTTAATAAGGAAGAAGATGTAAAGAAAAATTTTGATATAAAAAATGGTAAATTGAGAAAAGAAGGATTTTTAGCTCAAGCTATTGCAGGTATTGTTATGCCAGTAATGGGAGGAATTTCTAATGTAAGTACAGCAATTACAGCATTAGTAGCTGGAATTCTAGCAATCCAAGGAAAAATATCAATAGGGACAATTGCTATTTACACAAAATTTTCTAAGGAATTTTCAAGACCAATTTCAGAAATAACCAATCAATTTAATTTGATTCAAGCTGGTATTGCAGGAGCTGAGAGAATGTTTGAAATTATTGATGAAGAAATAGAATTTCCAGAAAATGCAGGAAAACCAAATATAGGAAGTGTTAAAGGACATGTTGAATTAAAAAATGTATTTTTTGGATATGAAAAAGAGACACCTATTCTTAAAGATATCAATATAGAAGCAAAGCCAGGAGAGACTGTTGCTATTGTAGGACCTACCGGAGCAGGAAAAACAACTATTATTAATTTGCTAACTAGATTTTATGATGTTAACAAAGGAGAGATATTAATTGATGGGAAAAATATTCAAGAGGTCAATATAGATTCTTTAAGAAATGCTCTTGGAATTGTACTGCAAGATACAGTTATGTTTAATGAAACAGTAAGAGAAAATATTCGCTATGGAAAACTGGATGCAACAGATGAAGAAATTGAAGAAGCAGCAAAACTTGCTAATGCACATTCTTTTATTAAGCGATTGCCAAATGGATATAATACAATCTTATCAGAGGATGCGGGAAATATTTCTAAAGGGCAAGCGCAATTATTAAATATTGCAAGAGTCATATTAAACAATCCACAAATTTTAGTGTTAGATGAAGCAACAAGTAATGTAGATACTCGTATGGAAGTAAAAATTCAGGAAGCCATGAATTTGCTGTTAAAAGGAAGAACAAGTTTTGTTATTGCTCATAGATTATCAACAATTGTAAATGCTGATAAAATACTAGTTGTAAGTAATGGAATGATAGTAGAGGCGGGTTCACACGAAGAACTAATGAAACAAAAAGGAATTTACTATGGAATGTATACGGGAATATTTGAAGAAGCAAGTTAGAGAAAAATATAGGAAGAAATTTCAATTTTTGAAATTTCTTCCTATACAGTTTACAAAGAATATGATATATAAGCGTATTTTAAAACATTAATAAAAATATATTGAGAAATACAAAAATAAACCATTGTAAAAAATACGCAAAACCTATTTTCAAAAAAGAAAATATTTGATATAATAAAAAAAAGAATAAAATAGGAGTAATAGGAATGAATCAGATTTTAGCAACTCAAAAAATATATGTAACGCCAGCACTAAAAAGAAAAAAGAAATTCTATAAATTTGAATTCCTTTTATCTGTTTTTTTAGTGTGCATTTTATTTTCCTATTACATATATGCAGAATACGATAGGAACAAAAGCGAAGAAGTATCTCAAGAGATTTTAGATAGTATAAATTTATCATTTAGTCAGATAGATGAAAATGATATTAATGAAGAAGAAAGCGAAGTTATACGAGTATTGTTAAATTATACAAATACAGAAATCACACAAGAACAAGAAGATATCCCTGTAGCTGCACCATCTACTTATGAAGCGGGGGGGATTACATATCAAGCAATTGGAGTGCTTAATATTCCAAAACTGGATATTACATATCCTATTTTAGACAAACCGTCTGATGATTTAATGGAAGAAATGCTTAAAGTATCTATATGCAAATTTCATGGACCAGCTGCTAATGAAGTAGGTAATCTATGTATTGTAGGGCATAATTATCATAATTCAAAATTTTTTAGTAAATTACATACACTAGAAAATGGAGATATTATTGAAATAAAGGATTTAAATGGAAAAACTTTAAACTATAAAGTATATGACAAATATGTAGTAGAGCCAACTGATGTTGCATGTACCAGTCAATTAACAAACGGAAAAACTGAAATTACTTTAATTACATGTTATAACAATGGAAGGCAAAGAACAGTTATAAAAGCTGTAGCAGAGTAATAAGTGAATAAATTTTATAAAAATATAGGATGAAGCTTATTTTTATACAAGGAAAATGATTTTTCTTGTATAAGAATAAGCTTTATTTTTTTTCATATATTTTTGTAGGTGATATTTTGAGAAGAATTAAAGTTTTTTTATGGAATGGAATTTTTCTAACTATAACATCTCTTATTATGAGAATGGTTTTATTTTCATTTAATGTATATATTTCTAATCAAATTGGAACAGAGGCTATTGGAGTGTTTAGCTTAATTATGTCAGTATATATGTTTTCTATTACAGTAGCTACTTCTGGAATTAATTTAGCTACTACTCGTATAGTGGTAGAAGAAATTGCGAAAAACCCTGAATGTGGAAACAAATATTTATTAAGAAAATGTTTAAAATATAGTTTTACTTTAGGTAGTATAGCAGGTTTATTATTAATTTTGTTTTCTCCTTGGATAGCAAAGGTTGTTATTCATAATAAAGTATCATCATATTTATTTATAATTATTGCTATCAGTTTGCCATGTATTTCTATGTCCGCTTCTATTAATGGTTATTTTTCGGGAATTAGAAAAGATACTAAAAATGCAATAACAAGAATTTTTGAGCAATTTGTAAAGATTATTATAACTATTTATTTTCTAAATACTTTTTTACCTCGTAATTTAGAAAATGCCTGCCTAGCATTAATAATGGGTGAAACTATTTCAGAGATAGCATCCTTTTTATTTGCATATTTTTTATATAGATTAGAAAAACGAAAATATAATTATCATGCAAAAGGGAAGAATTATCAAAAACGAATTACAAGAATTGCGATGCCTGTAGCTATTACTTCTTATATTCGTTCAGGACTTTCTTCAATAAAGCAGACACTAATTCCTCTTAGATTAGAAAAATTCGGATTGAGTTGCCAGGATTCCCTATCAAAATATGGGTTAATTAATGGAATGGCAATGCAGGTTTTAATGTTTCCGGAAGTATTTATTAATTCCTTTAGTTTACTCCTAATACCGGAATTTTCGTATTATCATACACAAAATTTAAAACAAAGAATTAGCCAAACTATTTCTAAAATTTTTCAGGTAACACTTTTATTTGCTATAGGAGTAATAGGAGTATTTTGGACATATGCAGAAGAGATTAGTATAGCAATATATAACAACATAGAAGTGTCTATATACATCAGAATTTTGTGTCCTCTTTTACTATTTATGTATTTAGATGGAATTATAGATAGTATTTTAAAAGGATTAGATAAACAAGTAAGCGTTATGAAGTGCAATATATTAGATTTATTTATAAGCATTTTTTGCATTTATTTTTTTGTTCCAATCTATGGTGTAAAAGGATATTTAGGAATAATATTTATGAGTGAATTATTAAATTCGGGAATTAGTTTGTGGCAATTAAAAAGAGAAACAAAATTCAAAATAGATATTTTAGAATGGATACTAAAACCAATGATAGGAGTACTATTAGCAAAAATAATATCAAAAATGGTACCAATATATGGACTAAGTGAGAATGCAAAGTTAATTATAGAAATCAGTATATTTTGTATTATTTATCTTATATATATATGTATAATGAAAAAACGAAATTGTTTTGCCACCAGATAAAAAAATGATAACTATTAAAAAGCAAAATCTATTTATAGTAGAATAAGTGCAACATAAATAGATTTTACTTTTTTAACAATAATATACAACTATTTTTAATCAATAGTTGTATTAGTTCTACCAGAACCCACCACATTTTCTTGTAAAGAGCGCCATGTATTGCATCCAATTATACCATCTGCAGATAGGCCTCTGCTTCTTTGATAAGTAATAACTGCATTTTTGGTTTGAGGTCCAAAAATTCCATCTAATCCACCGGTGCGAAAACCAAGTGTGTTCAAATCATCTTGTGCAATAAGAACATAGACTCCCCTAGAGCCTTCACGAATTAATGGATATCCGCCACTGGAACAAGCAGAATTTAAATTACGTCTGTCAAAGTGCACCCAAGTAGGAGTTAAATAAGCTGGTTCAACGTAATTCCATACACCAGAAGAAATTGCTAAATCTCTCATACGATTTCTCTGAGTATTTGTAAGTGTTTGAGCAACATCAAAAGCAACACCGGCATAATGTTGTGACTATATCTACACAGTTGAACCACTTTTGATTATCGTGCAAAAGATAATTGATTTTGGCGTTGTTAAACTTCAGTCGCCATCAAGTCGACGTACTTATGTACGCCTCATTGATAACTCCTTCGTTTGCCTAGCCAAAATACAATTCTTTTTTGCACTTGTACTTCTTATTTTATTATATCAATCTACTCATATCTATTTTTAATTCAAATTTTGCAGATTTATCACGATAAATATAAATTTTATCGATTAACATATTTAGTATTGCTTTATCTGGTACTTCCGTTTCTATAATTTGATTAAAATAATCTATTGTTTGTTTCATTTTTTCTTGCTTTATTTCTAAATCTTCATTTTGCAACTCTTGTAATTTCTTTTTTGCCTT
>CALXJM010000035.1 GCA_944388625.1 uncultured Clostridia bacterium | reverse complement strand
CTCATATTTTTTCCTCCTATGATTTATTTTAAACATTTGTTTGCATATATTATATATGTTTATTTTTTTTTGTCAAGGGTTTTTATAAATTTTTATGTTTCTCTATACCAATCGTTAATATTATAATAAATATTATACCAGTTTGGTACTAGTTCTGCTCTAAGGTTGTTGCTATATGCAACCGTATTCTTATTGTAATATAATCCTATCCAAGGTACTTCTTCAGAATAGATATCTGCTATTTTCTGATAATTTTCTTTTATTTTATTTTCGTCCTGTGTGTTTTTTATTTCTATTAATAGATTATTAATTTCTTCATTTACATAATTAGAATAATTTTCTTTTCCTACAAAACTGTTAATATCAATACTTATAGGAGCATTTATACCAATTAAAATCATTTGATAATTTTTGTTAGTTAAATATCGATTATATTGATAATCAGTAGCTTTTATGATCTGAATAGTAATCCCAACTTCTTTTAATTGCTTTTTTATAAGCTCTGCTACTGCTACTTGATTTGTATTTGATTTTTTTACGACTAGATTGATATTGGTTCTTATTGTTCGATAATTTATTGTTTTTCGCCAGGTTCCATAATTGTATGTCCAGCCATTGTTTAATAAAGTTTGCTTTGCTAATTCTAGGTTGAATTTGGATTCTACATTTTCTCCATCTATTAAGTAATTTCCAAAGTCCAATGGAAAATTAGATATACTATATTTATTTCCCAAAATACTTGCTATTATATTGTTTTTATCAATTCCGTATTGAATTGCTTGCCTTACTTCTTTATTTTTTAAAACATTATCTGATGTATTGCATACTAAATAATCCCATTCTCTTCCTTTATATTCTTTTGTATTATATCCAATTGTTCCTATATATTCACTTAAATTTGCGTTTGAAGTATTAATTAAATCTATATTTCCCAATTTAAATGCATTGTACAATTCTCCAACTGAACTATATAAATTAATGTAAATATTTTGTGTTTTATATGGCTCTTTCCAATTCCACCATTCTTCATTTTCTTTTAAAATAATCTGATTTCCCGTTACTTCTTTAATTTTATACATACCTGTTCCTGCCACATTACGTGTGCTTGTCCAAAAATCTTCTGTTAAATATTGGTGATATGGTACAATTGGAAAAGTTAAATAATATTCAAAAAATGGTACTTCTTCACTCAAGATTATTTTTACTGTAGTATCATCAATAACTTCTAAACTAGTTACTTTCTCTACATTAGAAGAATAAATAGATTTTCCTTCTTTTAGTCTATCCATTGTAAATTGCACATCTTTGGCAACTAATTTTTCACCATCATGCCAAGTGATGTTATCTTTTAATTTAATTAAATATGTTGTTTCGTTAATCTTAGACCATTCTTTCGCTAGAGCATTTTTCAGTTTATAGTCTGATGTAATTGTAATTAAAGGCTCAAATAAAATTTTTGAAATTTCTTGTACATATTTATTTTTACTTATAATTGGATTAAGCGTATCATATTCTGCAATTCCCAACCTAATATTATTTTGTATATTTGTAATTTCCAATTCTTCTTCTTCATTGCTTTCTTCTTCTATTTTTCTTGTTCCATAAATAGAATATACAGCAAACACAATTAGTATAATAACAACTGCAATAAACAAATATTGTAATATATTATTTCTCACTTGTCTCACCTTTTTTATCATATATTATTTTGAAATTTTTTGCAATAGATAGTCACTCTTTTAAGCAATAGTATTAGCAAGATTATATGTGCATTTTGCTTGGCAAATTTACTCAGTTCAAGAAAGTTTAATTTTATTATTTCACTTTTTTACTTATGCAGAAAAAAAAGAGGCAATGCTTGTCACACTTGCCCTTTTACTATTAAATTGCTTTTATCTTTATTTTCTAGATTCCACAATTAATTTAATACCAGTTCTATCTTCTCCTTCTACTTGAACTTCTGCAAATGCTGGTATGCATACTAAATCGACTCCTGCTGGTGCTACAAACCCTCTTGCTATTGCTACTGCTTTAATCGCTTGATTCAATGCTCCTGCTCCGATTGCTTGCATTTCTGCTTTGTTACTCTCCTTTACTAATCCAGCGATAGCTCCTGCTACTGAATTTGGATTTGATTTTGATGAGATTTTTAAAATTTCCATCTTTTTCCTCCTAAATTTTATTTTTTGTTTCATATGTTACGTACTTAGTTATATTATATTTTTTATTATTTGTCTAGTCTTTTTAGGAAAATTTTGGAAATTTTTATTTTTCTTTTTCCTCTTTTTTCAACAATATTTTTTATTATTACTCAGCAATTCTCTTAATAGCTCTTACTTTGTTAGTTTCTTCATCCACATCAAAAACACATGCATTTATCATGCCTTCTCCTTCTGCTTGTTTATATCTTTCTGGTAATGATGTATAAAATCTCTTTATAGAAGTCTCTACATCCATTCCTATAACCGATTCTTTTGGACCTGTCATTCCAATATCTGTAATATAGCCTAAGCCTTTTTTAGTAATTTTTTCATCTGCAGTTTGAACATGTGTGTGTGTTCCAAAAAGAATAGTTGCTTTTCCATCTAAAAAATAAGACATAGCAATTTTTTCTGCAGTAGCTTCTGCATGAAAATCTACAATAATTATATCTACAGTTCCTTTGATTTTTTCAATTATGTCTTCTACTTTTATAAATGGATTTTCAGAAAGTACATTCATATCTACTCTACCAATTAAGTTAATTACTGATATTTTCTTGTGATTGCATTCACATATACAATATTCGTTTCCTGGCACTCCCTTAGGATAGTTTGCAGGTCTTACTAATTGCTTATGATTAATAAATTTAAATATATCTTTCTTTCCCCAAGTGTGATTTCCCATAGTAATAACATCTGCACCTAATGCAATTAGTTCTTTAAAGTTATTTTCTGTAATTCCTATTCCTTCTGCGGCATTTTCCCCATTAATTACTATAAAATTGATTTCCTCTTTTTTTCTTATGTCTGGAAGTTTTTCTCTAAGTATTCTCATTCCAACTTCTCCTACAATATCTCCTATAACTAAAATCCTCATTATTCTTATCCTTTCTTTTTGTATTATATAATGTTTCTACATTTGTACAATCCATATTTCATAATACAATATTTATTTGCAATTTGCTTTTTATTTCATTTCTTGACTTTTTTATATCCATCTGGCATTAAATACAATTTTTTCTGTATGTTTTCTAAATTAAGCTTATTGCCTATCATTACATCTGTAATTAGTTCATATACCTCTTTTACTCTTTTTAATTCATATGTACTGATTTGTGCTTTTTTCTCCATAATGTCATAAATTGGTATTGCTCTATAGTTACTTTCCATAGTTGCCTGTACCCACATAGGGATAACACTACTACCAATTACATTTCCTGTTTCTTTTTCTAAATATATTTCTACCATGGCCGTAGCGTCTCCGTTTTGCTCTTGGTACGAATTTGCAAAGTTCCCTGGTGAATTTACAATAATCGTTTCTTTTCCTTCTTTATTTTTTTGTATTTGTATTGGTTGTACAGCATGTGAATGGTCTCCTAAAATAATTGTTGCTCCTTGTTCTATAAAAATTTCATTCCATGTTTCTTGGAATTCATCAACTTCATTTGAAAATTGTGTTCCCATATGAGGAAGTACAATAATAACATCTGTCTCTTGTTGTTTTAATATTTTAAAGTCTTCTATTACTTGTTTTTTTACTTCTTGAAAATGTGGACTTTCTTTTTTTACTAAAGCCGGAGTTATTTCTTGATTTAAAAATTCTTCTTCACTATAATAATTACAACCATAAGTATATGCTAAAACTCCAATTTTTAATCCTTCTTTTTCTATTATTTGTGGTTCTTTCCTTTCAGCTCTATTTCTGAAAGCACCAGTATATTCTAAACCTATTTTTTCTAGTGTATCTATTGTTTGAATTGCACCTTCTTTTCCTTTGTCTAAAATATGATTATTTGCTAAAGTAACTAAATCAAAGCCAGCATTCTTTATGGCCTCACCAAATTCTTCTGGATAATTTAAATAAATTGCTATTCCATCATCAAAGTTACTATTAGAATATCCAGCAATTTCTCCCGCCATAGGTCCTTCTAAAACTCCTATACTTAAATCTGCTTCTTCTATATATTGTTTAGTAAAACTAAACACATCATCAAAGTTATATTCTTTTGTTTTTTCATTGTATCCTCTATCTACCTGTTCTTTTAATAGAATTAGGTCTCCAACAAATAAAATAGATACTGAATTTTCTATTTTATGTTGCTCCTCTTCTGAAAGAAATTCATAGGTTCTGTTTTCTGCTTCTATTTTTTCTACTTTTTCTGGTTCTTTATTTATATTCATTACTAACGGCATACATAGTGTAAACAAAAGAATTATTGCAGTAATATTCTTTAGTACTTTTCTATTTCCTGATTTCTGTTTTAATGTATTTTTTATATTCTCATATGCTTTTTCTGTTATTTTTGCTATCCAATCGTTTCCTGTAATATAGCAAGTAATTACAGTCATAATTATAGATAATATTAAAGTACTAGTTGTATTTTGATTATATTTCCAAAAAGCTGCAATAAGTAATGTAATTAATCTATGATATATATAAATATAAAGAGAATTCTTACCCCATTTAGTTAAAACCGGCATTTTTATTTTTGGCATTGCCAGAATTATTCCATAAATCATGCCAAAAGCTATTATAAGCATTACTAATCTATTAAAAATTTGATTTTGATTTGTATATGGATCCATCAAAAGTTCATTCAAACTAAAATTAGGTGCTATTATTATTCCAAACACAATAAGAATGCAAATAAGAGATATTCCTAAAAGTATTTCCTTTGTTCCTTTTCTTAGCAAAAATTGTTCTATTTTTTCTTTTTTTAATCCATATCCTAATAAGAAAAATGGGAAAAAGCAAAGAATTCTGGATAAAGCTAATGTATTATCTACTTCTGGAAATAATCCAATTAGTAATGATGCTATAATGCTTAATGGTAATATGGATTTTGGATTTGTAATATAATTTGCTCCTTTTCTCCATACTACAAGTGCTATCAAATACCAATAAGAATAATACGGTACAAGCAAATTGAATGTGGTTCTATACATAACAGCTGAAAACCACATAAAAAATATATTTCCTACAGTATAGTAAAATAGAAATCTAAATAATTTTTCATTTTTCCTTGCATTTTCACTCTTACTAAAATAGCCTGATAAAAAGACAAAAGCAGGCATGTGAAATAGGTAAATAACTTTAGTAACTAGTTCTAATGTTAGGTTACTTCTAAATTCATATAAAAAATGTCCAAATACAACTAGTACAATAAGTATACCTTTAATATTATCCCAAAATTTCACTCTTTTTTCTTCTTCCATAGTTTTTTATTCCTTTTTTTAATTAATATTTTTCACACTATTTTTCTTATTACTGTAAAAGGCTACTATAGAGTAGCCTTTTACAGTTGTTACACATTACATTTACTATTTCACTGTTTTTTTCATTTCTTCTTTTATATATTCTATTTCTTTTTGTGTATCCAGCCTAACAAATAATGGGATTCCCTTTTCTATTACTTTTCTGTTTTTTCCTGTATATTCTTCTTTTGCTAAACTATCCCAAGATGTCCATTCTTCATCTTTAATTCCCAATTGTTTTAACATATTTTCTCCTGTTTCTGGCATAAAAGGTTGTAGCATAATGGCTACTTTTCTTAGGTTTTCTGCTAAATGATACATAACAGAAGCTAATTCTTCTCTCTTTTCTTCTTTAGCTAATGTCCATGGAGCTGTATCATCAATATATTTATTTGTTTTAGAAACAAGTGTAAAAATTTCTGTTAAGCTATTACTAATTTGCAAATTTTCCATGCATTCTTCTACTTGCTTTATTTGTATTTTAGCAGTATTTTCTATTTCTTCATCAAATTTTGTTTTATGCCCTTCGTAATTTGGTATATTACCATCAAAATATTTGTTAATCATAGCAATTGTTCTATTTAATAAATTTCCTAAATCATTACATAAATCAAAATTAAATCTGTCTACAAAGCTTTCTGGTGTAAATACGCCGTCTTGTCCAATTTGTAATTCCTTTAATAAAAAGTATCTTGTAGCATCCAATCCATAACGATCAATTAACATTTCTGGATAAACTACATTTCCTTTTGATTTTGACATTTTGCCGTCTTTCATCATAATAAAGCCATGAGCTAAAATAGTTTTTGGTAATGGCAAATCTAAAGCCATTAAGAAAATTGGCCAATAAATTGTATGAAAACGTATAATATCTTTACCTACAATATGAACATCAGCTGGCCAATATTTTTTAAATAATGTATCATCTTCTGAACCATATCCTAAAGCTGTAATATAATTTGTTAGTGCATCTAGCCATACATATACAACATGCTTTGGATCTTTTAGTACAGGAATTCCCCAATTAAATGTTGTTCTGCTTACACACAAATCTTCTAATCCTGGCTTAATAAAATTATTAAGCATCTCGTTTTTTCTTATTTCTGGTAAGATAAAATGTGGGTTTTCTTCATAATATTTTACTAATCTGTCAGCATATTTTTTCATATTGAAAAAGTATGCTTCTTCTTTCATTTTTCTTACTTCTCTTCCACAATCAGGACATTTTCCATCCACTAGTTGTGTCTCTGTAAAGTATGTCTCACAAGGAATACAATAAAGTCCTTCGTATTCTCCCTTATATATATCTCCTGTTTCCATAAATTTATCAAATATTTTTTGTACAACTTTTGTGTGTCTCTCTTCTGTTGTACGAATAAAATCATCATATTGAATGTTCATTTTTTTCCATAACTCTTTTGCTTGTTTTGCTAAAGTATCTACATATTCCTGTGGAGTTTTTCCTTGCGCTTTTGATAATTCTTGAATTTTTTGTCCATGCTCATCTAATCCTGTTAAAAATCTTGTATCATAACCTTTTGCTTTCTTATATCGCACAATGCTATCTGCTAAAACAGTTGTATAAGCTGTTCCTATATGGAATCTGCCACTTGGATAATAAATTGGTGTTGTAAGATAAAATGTTTTCTTTTCTTCCATAATAACCTCCTTTTAAGTAATTTATACTCTATTAATATCTTATTCTTCTACAACTTCTGTGGTATTTGGTTCTTCCACATTTTCTGTAACAATTTCTGGTTCTACTATATTCTCTGTAATAGTTGTTTCTTCTTCTTCAAATACTTTTCTTGCCATCATTCTCCCTACATTAAAAGCAATTAGTGCTAATAATATAGTTACAATTAAAATAATGATGAATTTTTTTATCTTCATTTTTTATCATTCCTTTCCAAATATTACACATTATTAGAATTATACACTATTTTCCTTTCGAATACTAGTATTTTTTATTTTTTCTTAATCACAAAATTATACATATTAATTAATTTCCAATTTTATACAAGCTTTTCTTGCATCATAAGCTTTTTTATGCTATACTTTAAATAGGTAGGCCCAATTTTTTATTATAGGAGGATGGAACATATGAAACTCACAATTAGGTCTCTCGAAACGAAACGGAAGGAACTTGAAGAACTCCGTGAAAAGCTCCGTCTCAACAACAAGGAACTCGGCAGTACCATTGAGACCGATTCTCTTCGGGAGAATCAGTGGCTAGAGCAACTAAGATTGCAAAATGAGAGCCTAAGGGCTCGGATTAGCAATTTGAGCTCCGATATCAGCAGAGCTGAAATCATCAAGGAGTCTCACCGCAAGGGTATCGTCAACATCGACGATACTGTCAAGCTCCGCTTGGAATTTGACAGTGGAGATTGCGAGGAATCAATGTTTAAGTTGGTGGACGATCTCCCTCCCTTGGCACTGGTAAATCTGGAGATTGAGTTGGTGACAATCAATTCTCCCATCGGGAGCGCTATTTTTCAGAAGCCTATTGGGGCTACTGAAAAGGTGTACATCGACGGCAACAACGGTTACATCGTTGTAACCATCCTCAACATCATGGACTAATTGTCCGTGGTATAGCACCCCCTATGCCAAGCGCCAGCTTGGCATAGTTTTTTTGTATATATTAGTAAAAATCCGTACAACTTTTTTAATAGAAAAAAAACCTGATTAGCAATGCTAATCAGGTTTGAAAACCATGCAAACCATACACTATTCACTTTTCATACTATCGAGTATAATGCAACTTAAGAATGGGTTACTGAGTATCTGTATCCGCTCTGCTTCTCCAAGTTGTGATAGTAACTCGCTAATTTCTGCTTTGTCTAGTTCTAAAAGTGCATACATTTTTTCCAATGTTGTCATCTTCCTCCATTTGTCTAGCATGCTTTGCTTCATAATGGTTTCCTCCTTAATTAATAATGTAAAAATTATACCATATACTTAAATAAGGTTCAAGAAAAAAGAAGAAAATTTGGATATATTTTCCAACTTTCTTCTTTTCTTGTTTTATAGAAATTAATTTCTTGGATTTTTTATTGCAGCTTGTGCAGCAGCTAGTCTTGCGATTGGAACTCTAAATGGTGAGCAAGATACATATGTTAATCCTATATTATGGCAGAATTCTACTGAGGATGGATCTCCTCCGTGTTCTCCACAAATTCCGAGTTTAATATCTGGTCTTGTTTTTCTTCCAAGTTTAGCAGCCATTTCTACTAATTTTCCAACTCCTGCTTGATCTAATTTAGCAAACGGATCTGATTCATAAATCTTTTTATCATAATAGTCTCCTAGGAATTTTCCAGCATCGTCACGGCTAAATCCAAATGTCATTTGAGTTAAGTCGTTTGTACCAAATGAGAAGAATTCTGCTTCTTTTGCGATTTCATCAGCTGTTAAAGCAGCTCTTGGTATTTCTATCATAGTACCTACATGATATTTTAAGTTTACTCCTGCTTCGGCTATGATACTATCAGCTGTTTTGCAAACAATGTCTTTTACATATTTTAATTCTTTTACTTCACCAACAAGTGGAATCATAATCTCTGGAACAACATTCATTCCTTCTTTATTTACATTGATAGCAGCTTCTATAACCGCTCTTGTTTGCATTTCTGCGATTTCCGGATAAGTTACAGCTAAACGACATCCACGATGTCCCATCATTGGGTTAAATTCATGTAATCCGTCTACAATATTTTTTAATTCTTCAAATGTTAACCCCATTTCTTTTGCTAATATTCTTATATCTTCGTCTTCGTGTGGAACAAACTCATGTAAAGGAGGATCTAAGAAACGAATTGTTACTGGATATCCTTTCATTTCTCTATAAAGTCCTTCAAAATCTCCTCTTTGCATTGGTAAAATTTTTGCCAATGCCTTTGCTCTTTGTTCTGGTGTTTTTGAAACAATCATTTCACGAATAGCTGCTATTCTATCTGGCGCAAAGAACATATGCTCTGTTCTGCATAGTCCAATTCCTTCAGCTCCGAAATCATATGCATGTTTTGCATCTACTGGTGTGTCTGCATTTGTTCTTACTTTTAACTGTCTGTATTCATCAGCCCATCCCATTAATTTTGCAAAATTTCCAGAAACAGTCGCATCTACAGTTTCAATTCTTTCTCCATATACATTTCCAGTAGATCCATCTAAAGAAATATATTCTCCTTCTTTTACTTTTCTTCCATCTGGGAATGTAAAGTATTTTTCTTCTTCGTTTACAGTAATATCTCCACATCCAGCTACACAGCATGTTCCCATACCACGAGCAACAACAGCAGCATGAGATGTCATTCCTCCTCTAACAGTTAGAACACCATTGCATACTACCATTCCTTCAATATCCTCTGGAGATGTTTCAAGTCTTACTAAAACTAAATCTTTTTCTCCTGCTTTGTGCATTTCAACAGCTTTATCTGCTGTAAATACTACTTTACCAGTTGCAGCTCCTGGTGATGCTGCTAGACCTTTTGCAACTACTTTTGCTGCTTTTAAAGCTGTTTGATCAAAATTAGGGTGTAATAATTGATCTAATTGTTTTGGTTCAACTCTTAAAACTGCTTCTTTTTCTGTTATCATTCCTTCATTTACCATATCTACAGCTATTTTTAATGCAGCATTAGCAGTTCTTTTTCCATTTCTAGTTTGAAGAATATACAATTTTCCACTTTCTATAGTAAATTCCAAATCTTGCATATCTTTAAAATATTTCTCTAATTTATTTGAATATGTAACAAAATCTTCATATGCTTGTCTATTTGTTTCTTTTAATGTGTCAATTGGTTGTGGTGTTCTAATTCCTGCAACAACATCTTCTCCTTGTGCATTCATTAAATATTCACCAAATAATTTATTTTCACCTGTAGCTGGGTTTCTTGTAAATGCAACACCTGTTCCACAGTCATCCCCCATGTTTCCAAAAACCATTTGTTGTACATTTACAGCTGTTCCCCAACTTCCTGGTATGTCATTTAATCTTCTATAAGTGATAGCTCTTGGATTGTTCCAGCTTCTAAATACAGCTTTTACAGCTTCCATTAATTGCTTTTTAGAATCTTGTGGGAAATCTTCGCCTTTTTGTTCTTTATAAATTGCTTTGAATGTTTCAACTAATTCTTTTAAGTCTGCTGCTGTTAATTCTGTATCAAGCTTTACTCCTCTTGCTTCTTTCATTTCATCAATTGCTTTTTCAAATAAAGGTTTTGGAATTTCCATAACAACATCACTAAACATTTGAATAAATCTTCTATAGCTGTCATAGGCAAATCTTTCGTTTTTAGCTGCAATTCCTACTAATACTTTATCATTTAATCCTAAGTTTAATATAGTATCCATCATTCCTGGCATAGAAGCTCTAGCTCCAGATCTTACAGATACAAGTAGTGGATTTGTTTCATCTCCTAATTTTTTACCTGTAATTTCTTCTAGTTTTTCTAAAGATGAAAAAATTTCTTTTTCAATAGATTCATTGATTTTTTCTCCA
>CALXJM010000034.1 GCA_944388625.1 uncultured Clostridia bacterium | reverse complement strand
GAAAAGGAAAAAGATAATATAAATATGAAAAGTGCAAAGCAGTTAAATAAGGTTATAAAAAATAGTAAATTTAAAATTATAGAAAATGCAGGACACGAGGTAAATATTGATAATCCAAAAGTACTTTCCAATGTGATTTATGATTTTTGGAAAGATAATGACAAAGATATAAGGTAATTGCAGAATTACAATTTTATAATTTGATAGATTTATAGTAAGTTGTAGAGATAAGGGTGTGTAAAAAATATGAGTTTAATAAGTACTATGATAAAAACTTATAAGGGTAATAATTTAAGTCAAGAAGAAATAAAAAAATTACAAAAAAAAGATTAAAACAACTTGTTGATTATGCTAAAAATAATAGTCCATATTTTAAAGAGTTATATGCTAGTATTAGTAATGATTTTTCTTTGGAAGAATTGCCTACAACAAATAAAATAGAAATGATGAAAAACTTTGATAGTTGGATAACAGATAATAATATTAGTATGAAAAAAATAGAAGAATTTACTAGCAATATAGAAAATGTTGGTCGTATGATTGATAATAAATATCTTATATTTAAAACTTCTGGTTCAACAGGAAATCCAGCAACAGTATTATATGACAAACAAAATATTGATGTTGCATCAGCAGTTGCAGCATTTAGAACTTTCGCACGAAAAGAAGATTTTAAAGCATTTATGAAAAATGGTAAGAGAACAGCAGGTGTTTTTGCAAACTATGGTTTTTATTTGGCTTGTGGTATGTCTAGGTATTTACAATTACAAATGCCTAGAAAGAAAAATAAAATTACTGTTGATGTTAATGCTTCAGAAGAACAAATTATAAAAGAACTAAATGAATTTAATCCATCTATGTTAAGTGGTTATCCATCTAATCTTGCATTATTATCTAATTTTAAAGAACTTACTATAAAACCAAATGTTGTAATTACAGGTGGAGAACTATTAACTAATGAAATTAGAAAAAAATTGACAGATAAATTTAATTGCTATGTTCAAACACATTATTCTTGCACAGAGGCAGGAGAAGTTGCTTGTGAATGTTCAGAAAAACATTTGCATATTAATGAGGATTGGGTAATTGTAGAACCTGTAGATAAAAACAACAAGCCAGTTGGATATGGTGTCCGTTCTAATAAAGTTTTGATAACAAATTTATCTAATTATATACAACCTTTTATTAGATATGAATTGACAGACCGTATTATTGTGCATAATGAAAAATGTAAATGTGGTAAGAACTCTTGTTGGTTAGAAATAGAAGGAAGAACAGATGATATTTTAGAATTTGAAAATAATGTTTCTATTGCACCAATGTCTTTTTATAAAATATTAGAAGAAATAAAAGAAATCACTAGATTTCAATTAATACAAAAATCATATAAAAAATTAGAATTAAGACTTATCGCTAATGAAAAAGATGTAGCATTTGAAAAAGCAAAAAAAGAATTACAAGAATTTTTAGATAGTAAAGGGATATTTAATATTGAAATATTTTTATCAGATGAACTTCCACAAGCAAATAAGATAAGTGGAAAATATAATCATATATATAAAGATTTTGAAGAAAGTTCTAAAATATAATTTTGAAAAGGTAAATAACAAATTACAAACTATGTTTATGCTGATAAATAAACAATTCGCTGTTTATGGGGTGTTAAATATAAATAGAAAATAGTATTATTTTTACGAGGAGGAGATAGGAAATGGATTTAGATAAAATAGGAAAATTTATTGCTTTAAATCGTAAAAATAAAGGATTAACACAAGAACAATTAGCAGAAAAATTGGGAGTAACAAATAAAACTGTTTCAAGGTGGGAAACAGGAAAGTATATGCCAGATTTATCTTTGCTAAAACCATTAAGTGAAGAATTAGGAATTACATTAAATGAGTTGTTGTCAGGCGAAAAAATTGAAAATGAAAAAATAGTAGAAAATACAGAAAAAAATATTATAAATACAATAGATTATTCAAAACAGAAAATAGAAAAAGAACGCCGTCAAATATCAATAGGGCTAGCCATAACTGGAATTATCATTAGTATAGCAGCATTAACAATTTTTGAAACAGAGAGCAGTTGGTGTTCTATTTATTCTATCATAGGTATTATTGTATTAGTAATAGGAATTATAAGGGAATTAAAATATAGTAAAAAACTAAAAATATTAACATCAATAATATTGTTTGTTGGTATCTTGTTAGTATTTATAGGAATAGACTATGTAGGAGTGAAATTAAACCCTAGACCACCTATTTATAGTTATTTGATAGCAACAGAGTTTAGAGAATCTAAAATAATAGAATACAAAAGTCTATTTTGCAATGTCTATAGAATAAATACAGACACTTTAAATGAATATTATATAATAGATAGTAAAAAAGAATATACTATTGACACAATCCAGACATCGCCTTTTAATAAAACAAAAAGTGGTATAGATAATATTGTTAAATATAAAAACAAATATGTCGGAAATAATAGTAATGTTGGAAATTTATTATACGATTTACCACTTTCTGAATACGGATTAGTTTTTGAAATAGATTCAAATGATTTGGGTATAACAGTAGATTATAATACAACAGACTGGTATATTAATGATAATTTATATATTGAAAAAAGCCTAATCTATAATTCAGTATCTATGTTTCTATTAATAGATAATGTGGAATATATTAAATATAATTTTAGTGGTAGTTCATATACTGTAAAAAGAGATAATATAGAAAAAAATTATCCTAATTATTTAGAGTTAAAAAATGAAGATATAGACAAAGAAAAATTTAATCAGTATGTAGAGCAAAAGATGAATGATTATAATTTTGTAGAAAATCAATTTAAAATATTGTTTAATAAAGTATAAATATTATATAAGTATAAGGAAATTATTTTGTGCAAATAAGAGGATAAACATAGCGAAAAATGTATTGACAAATTGTTATAATTTATGTTATTATGAATATAATAATTAAGAACATCATTGTTTTTAATAAATGTGTTTGTCGCCGCCCCTTTGGCGACTGATAAATGAGAGAGTGAATAAATGTATTTGTCGCTACCTCTTTAAGCGACTAACAAATAAGAGAGTGAATAAATTATTGGGGCTCACCAGAAAATGGTGAGCCTTAAATATTATAAAGGAGTAATAGAAAGTGCAAATAAATATAGGGTATTTTTATTTTATAAAAGATATATTTTTTGAAATTATAGATGATAAAGAATTAATGCAAAATAAAGAAAATGGAAATAAAAGACCATGTTATTTTTGTTTTAAAAGTAAAAAATATGATGATATTATATGGTTTATTCCAGTTAGTACAAAGATAGAAAAATATCAAAAAATTTATAATAATAAAATTCAAAAACAAATAAAATTAGGAAAAAATCCATCTATTGATACCATAGTTTTTGGAGAAATTGCTAATACATATAGTGCTTTTTTAATACAAAACATGTTCCCAGTAACTAAAGAATATGTAGAAAGTCAATATATAAAAAATAAAGTACCAATAAGACTATCAAATAAATTACAAGAAGAAATAATAGAAAAAGCCAACAAAGTTTTAAATTTATATAACCATGGAATGAAAAATATTGTGTTTCCAAATATTGATAAAATTCTAGAACAATTAATTAAAATGAGGAAAGAATAAAAGGTGGTTAAAGAATGAAAATAAGTGATTTGAATCCAGAATATGATAAATTGCAACAAGAATACGGAGCTAAAGAATTAACATCTATATATAATGGTGGTTGTACAAAAAATCCAGATATTTGTTTTGTGTTTATGAATCCAACTGGAAGGAATATTGCATCTAGCCCTAATTGGAAAGGTAGAAGATCCCCATGGATAGGAACTAAAAATATATGGAAATTATTTTATAGAATTGGATTACTTGACGAAAGAATATATGAAGAAATTCAAAAAAGAAAACCACAGGAATGGGATGAAAAATTTGCTGACTTAGTATATGATGATGTAGAACAACATAAATATTTCATAACTAATCTTGGAAAATGTACTCAAGTTGATGCAAGAGTATTACCAAATTCAGTTTACAGCCAATATCTTGATTTATTATGTAAGGAAATTGAAATAATTAATCCTAAGATAATTATAACTCTTGGAAACCAGGTTAGCTCTATTTTATTAAATAAAAATATATCAGTATCACAATGCAGGAAACAAAGTTTTTCAAGAAATATTGCGGGGAAAAATTATAGTGTATATCCTGTTTATTATCCTATTGGAAATGGAATGATGAATATAGGTAAAGCAATAGAAGATTTAAATTACATTATAAGAACAAATTTTAAAAGTCAAAAAGATATAGATGATTATGAGAGATAATTGTATACAGGTAGCTCAAGAACTACATGTAATTTATTATTTTATAATCATCCCTACGACTTACAATTTTATGATTTGATGGATTTATAATAATTTGTAAGTATATAATGTTAATAAAAATAGCAAAATTGTAAAATCTAATTGATAGAAAAAAGCAAAGTAAAGTAGTACACTTAATTTGGAGGTGGATAAAATGAATTTGGGAAATAATTTATTCCAAGCAAGAAAAAAAGTAGGATTATCACAAGAAATAGTTGCCGAGAAATTAGGTGTAAGCAGACAAACGGTTTCGAAATGGGAAACAGATGAAACAGTACCAGATATTTATCAAGCAAAAAAATTATCAAAATTATATAATTTAACTTTGGATGAATTGATAGAATCTGATGTTGATTTTAAAGAAATTGAAGAAGTAATAAAAAATACAAACGAAGAAAAAGAATCTAAAATTAACTGGACTAATGCTTGGAGCAAAAAATATCCTGTACTTGCAACATATCAAAATCAAGTTGATATATCTAAATATGCTTTTGAAATTAGAAGTTTGCTTAATAGTTTAAGTAAAGAATATGGATTTAACGAATTAGATAGTATGCTAGTTTTAAAAGATATACTATATCACGAATGGAAAGATAATAAATAATAACAAAACTGTAATTTTGTATTATAATAAAGGAATAGAATTAATAAGTTTCTATTGCTTTTTTTATTATCACATAGTATAATAAGTATAAAATATATAACAAGTATAAATTAAGGAGTGTTAAGAAATGGAAAAAGATAAATATGTAGGTATTGCAAAAGTTGGAGAAAAAGGACAGATTGTTATTCCTGCTGAAGCAAGAAAAATGTTTGATATTAAGCCAGGAGATTCTATCATAGTTTTATGTGATAAAGAAAAAGGTATTGCTTTAGTAAAATCTGATGTTGTAGAAGACTTAACAGATAAAATACTTCCAAAGGGGGAAAAATAAAATGTTTGCTATTGAAACTAAAACTCTAACTAAAAAATTTAAAGAAAAAACAGCAGTAAATGCTATTAATTTAAAAATAAATAAAGGAGAACTATTTGCACTTTTAGGAACAAACGGAGCAGGAAAAACTACAACAATAAAAATGCTGTCTACATTGATACTACCTACATCAGGAGATATTAAAATTAATGGATTAGATATATTAAAAGATAGACAAAAAATCAAAGAAATTTTGAATGTATCACCACAAGAAACAGCAATAGCGTCGAATCTTACTGTTATGGAAAATTTAGAGTTTATGGCAGGAGTATATCAAATTAAAAATAAACAACAGAAAATTGATGAATTAATTAAAATTTTTAAATTAAACGAAGTAATAAAACAAAAAGCTAAAACATTATCTGGAGGATGGCAAAGAAAAGTATCCATTGCAATTTCTCTAATAAATGAGCCAAAAATATTATTTTTAGATGAGCCAACTCTTGGGCTTGATGTAATTAGTAGAAAAGAACTTTGGAAAGTAATAAAAGAATTAAAAGGAAAGATTACAATTATGCTAACTACTCATTATATGGAGGAAGCAGAAAGTTTATCAGATAGAATTGGAATTATGGCAAATGGTGATTTAATAGATGTTGGAACATCAGAAGAACTAATAAAAAAATCAAATACTAAAGATTTTGAAGATGCCTTTGTAAAAATAGCCACAGGGGGTGAACTATGATGAGAGCATTAAATTTTTCAAAAAGAAATTTTAAAGAATTAATAAGAGACCCATTAAGTACAATATTTGCACTTATATTGCCATTGTTTTTATTATTTATATTTCAAACAATAAAAATACCATCAGAACAATTTAATATTGAAAATTTTACACCAGGCATTATTGTTTTTGGTTCAAGTTTCCTAACATTATTTACAAGTATGCTAGTATCTAAAGATAGAGCAAGTTCTTTACTCATAAGACTTGGTGTTAGTCCAATGAAAACAACTGATTATATTTTTGGATATGTATTATCATTTATTCCAGTTATAATAATTCAAAATATATTATTTTTTATATTAGCTTGCTTTTTTGGCTTACAATTTTCTTATAGTATGATACTGACGGTTTTGACATCAATTATAATAGGGATGCTTTACATAGTGATAGGATTATTATTAGGTTCTTGCTTTAATGATAAAACAGCACCACCATTATCTAGCATAATAATTCAGTTAGTATGTTTTACAAGTGGTATGTATTTTCCTAAAGAAATGGTTGGAGATATATTTGCTAAAATATGTGGGTATTTGCCATTTGAATCTTGCGTAACAATAATAAAAGGAATTATGAATAATACTATAGAAATAATTAGTTTAAAAAATATTGTTGTATTTGTTGTTTATACTATTGTAATTTTAGTATTATCAATAATTGTTTTTAAAAAGAAAATGATAAGTGATAATAATTAAAAATAAGATGTTTATAATTGTAAAAAATGAACTTGAGAATGGGTCATTTTGACCCTATCATATATAAAATTTGACCCAAAACTTAACTAAAAAAGTTACTTTTGACCCTAATTCTTGACCTAAAAAGGTTCGAAAATGATACAATTTAGACCTATATATTGAAAGGTTAACTCACAATATATAGTATATGTCATAGTAAATGTAAATTGCTTATTGACTGATATATGAAGAACTGACATAATATTTACAAAGTTTAAGTTATGGGCTATTTTGTGTGGTTGCATTAGAAAATCAAGATAAATTGAGCAATGTGTTGATACCAGTACATTTTAGGAACTATTGAACTGCCCAGTAGCTCCAAGTGTTATATAATTAATAGCTTATTTTTTTCTGTATTCCCAATCCATCTCCATTGCAAATTGGGGTTTTTATTTTTGGGTTAGTATTTTTATTATTGTTAACAACCCTCAAAGAATTTATAAAATCATCTTGTTTGTTTTGTGAAATATTAAGTTTAGGAGCATTTAGCATATTTATTTTTTCCTTTTTGGAAAAAATATTTTTAATAAATAAAATCAATCTACTTATAATATTCATCTTTCTTCTCCTTCATTGGCAAGTATTCTACCAGAACTTTTTGCTAAATCTGTATTTGGCAAATGAGTTTTTTCAGACTCCCAAGGTCTTATTCCATTCGTGCTTTTTAAATCTTGCTCATAACATTCAAACTGTTGAGTAAACTCTTCTTGTGAGAACTCTACAAATTGTTTGCTATTTTTATCAGCTAAATAAAATTTTTTTCCTATTTCGTTTGAATCAATGTAAACATATAAAATAGGAGATTTTTTCTCATCTGATGTGCTATAAACCCTGTTTATAATGCATTCATTAAACTTTAAATTTTTATTTGTAAGCAATATATCATTTAAAATTTTCATACTTGAATTTTGACATACAGCAAAGTCAGGACAATGCCTTGCAAGTAACTTCAATTGTGCACTAATATTTTTACTAGGATCTTTTGAATAAAATTCATCTAATTTTTGAGACTGCCAAAATAAAGTACTTATTGGAAACATACCAATTTTATTTGCTAAACCTACGCTTGAAAATAAATTTCTTAAGCTTTTTTCATCCAAACCTAGAGTAGCATCTTTTAATTTTTCATTATTTTTATGACAATTATGATCTTTACCATTTTCATCAATATCTTGCTTTCTAATTTCTTCATAACTTACACAAAAAGTATTTGGCATACCATCAAATCTATGACTAGCTAGGTTCCAAGTTGGGTCTAATATAGTGTTTCCTTTTACAATTCTGCCATCTGCAAGGGGAAGCTCAATATTTTTAACCTTTAAAAATGCATGATTACTACTAGATACAAGTTCACTCTCTATTCCAACTTTGTTAAGAATATACTGTTCTACTTTTGCTATTCCATTACAAACTCCATAACCAGAACAAATTATTTTCCATAATGCTCTATTAGCAGATGGACTAAATACTTCTGTCCCCGCATCTGGACTAAAACTTATTTTCTTACCTAGGGCATTATCTATTAATGCTATTTTTTGCGCATTAGAATATGAAGGCTCTAAACTATTAATTAAAGAAGATATCCATTCTTCAGCTTCTTTATATTCGCTAACTGTCGAGAGCATATATACTAAATCACTTAGAGAGTTTGCTACCTCCATGTTAGGGCATACATCACATAAACGCATAAATTTAGCTTTTTGTTTTTCATCAAATTGTTCTGGATTTACTTGCATCAAATTATCTAATCCACGATAATCTTCTACATTTCTATCAGGATCCCAAATAATTCGTTCATCATATCTTAATATTTGCATAGAAAGTGCAATTTTATATTCTTCGGGATAATCTGTGGTATTAATTAATAATTTAGTATCTGGACTTAATGTAGCTAAAATTTCTCTCTTTTCATTTAATGTTAAATTAAGACATTCTAATTTTTCAACAAAATGCTTTTGACTATCACTATCTAATATAATGGAAATATTATATGGTCTAATATTATTTTGAGTGCAAAAGTCTTTATGATTTAATAAAAAATCACATAAAGATTCAATATCAAAAGAACTTAACACTTGAACAATGGAATTTGTACCAGAGAGTTTTTTACCTAAAAGTATATCTAATTTATTTTCAGTACTAAGTGTTCTGATAATACCTACTTTTAAGTAGTTTTGAAAAGGGTATATTTCTAGCATTTTTAATTTTAAATCTTCATCTGGCAAAAGTGATGCCAATGCAGCAATTTGAGGATTAGTTAGATGTAGAGTATTAACTATAAAATCATTATCAGTTAATAATTCGGCTCTAAATTCTTGACTTAAACTTATAATAATATCTTCTAGTTGCTGAGTAGAAATTTTGTGTTTTTCTATAAAGTCGGAATTACCTAGTAATTGCTTTTTTTCGTCATCATCTAGTGAATGAATAATATCTATTACTTCAAAATTATCCAAGCCAATTGCAATTTCATCATCAATTAACAGCTGAAGCTTTGTTTTGGGATCAGAAATAAGCGCAAATATTCCTACTTTGTCATCCGATCTTTCTAATAAACTTTTAAATTCTTTAGTGTTCATTTTTTCACCTCAGTTAGTACCTCAATATAAAACTTTACTGTATTTTATCACATATATATAAAATATAAAAGAATTTTATAATATTTAATTAATTATTTTACGTATTGATATTTTTAGAGAAAATGTATACTTTTAGTAATTTCTATGATATACTGATAAAACAAAATTAACAATCATAGAAAGGAAGAAGAAAAATGAAAATAGGAATTGTGGGACTTCCAAATGTAGGTAAAAGTACACTTTTTAATAGTATTACAAATGCGGGAGCAGAATGTGCAAATTATCCATTTTGCACAATAGAACCAAATGTAGGAGTAGTCCCAGTGCCAGATGAAAGGCTTGACGAACTAACGAAAATGTATCATCCAGCAAAAACCACTCATGCAATTATAGAATTTGTGGACATAGCTGGACTTGTAAAGGGAGCAAGTAAAGGAGAAGGACTCGGAAATAAGTTCCTATCTCATATAAGAGAAGTTGATAGCATTGTGGAAGTTGTGCGTTGCTTTGAAAATCCTAATGTAGTACATGTAGATGGAAGTATTAATCCAATTAGAGATATAGAAACAATTAATCTAGAACTTATTTTAGCAGATATAGAAACAATTGATAGAAGATTAGAAAAAGCAAAAAAGAACTTAAAGGCAGATAAAAAATATCAAGTAGAAATTGATCTTTTAGAGAAAATAAAACAAACTTTAGAAAATGGGAAACCAGCAAGAACTATAGACTTGAAAGAAGAAGAAAAAGAAATGATGAAGGACATGTTTTTGCTAACTGCAAAGCCAATTTTATATATTGCTAATGTATCAGAAGAACAACTAGGCAATGTAGAACAAGATGAGAATGTTCAAAAAGTAATAGAATATGCTAAAAATGAAAATTCAGAAACCATACCATTATGTGTAAAAATAGAAGAAGAATTAACTATATTAGATAAAGACGAGAAAAAGGAAATGTTAAAGGAATTGGGATTAGAAGAATCTGGATTAGATAAGGTAATTAAAGCAAGCTATGATTTACTTGGATTAATGTCATTTCTAACAGCTGGCGAACCTGAAGTAAGGGCATGGACAATAACAAAAGGTACAAAAGCACCAGTAGCTGCTGGAAAAATCCATTCGGACATTCAAAGAGGGTTTATTAAGGCAGAAGTTATTTCTTATGATGATTTGATTAGAGAAGGAAGCATGGTAGCTGCTAGAGAAAAAGGCTTAGTGAGATCAGAAGGTAAAGACTATATTATGCAAGATGGAGATATTGTATTATTTAAATTTAATGTATAAAAAATGAAAAAAATTTTGGAAAACGCTTGCAAATAACAACTAAATAGTGTATAATAATTCCAGCAATGAAAAAATACTAGAAGAGTGGGATCTGATCCCACTCTTAAGTTTTGTATATGGAGGGATTTTGTGACACAACTAGAACAGAAAATAAAAGAATTAATAGAAAATAATATTAACAATTTGGGATATGAACTATATGATGTTGAATATTTAAAAGAAAACAAGAATCACTTTTTAAGAATTTATATTGACAATAAAAAAGGCATTAGCATTGATGATTGTGAGATAGTAAGCAACAGTATATCAGATTTATTAGATACTGTAGACTATATAAAAGAACAATATTTTTTGGAGGTTTCATCTTCAGGAGAAAGAAAAGAATTAAATAGGAGGAATGA
>CALXJM010000033.1 GCA_944388625.1 uncultured Clostridia bacterium | reverse complement strand
CCCATTTTTAGTTCGATTCCTTTCATTCTTTTCTATAAAGACATACATAAGCATGAAAATATATTCTTTCATACTAAGCTCTTCCATATATTATAGTCCGCTCGATTTTGTAGAAATCGGACAAATTTTGAAATTTTTTTAATTTTTTCACGTTTTATAATATAGATTTATCCTAAAATATGATACTGACAAAAAAATAGATAGGATTTCGTTCCTATCTAAACTCATATAGAGAATTATTTTTATATTCTTTTTTGTAATATTCTTTATATTTTTGTGTTAATGTATGCTCAGTTACACATCCTTTACTCTATTATTTATATATACTTTATAATAGAATTTTCAATAGTATTTATCTCTCTTCATCTCCACTGCTTGAATGTGTTCTTCTAGGCTCCTCTGTCTCCTTAATTGGTAAGCTTTTTAAATTTTTGTTAATAATTTTTTCTCTGTTCCTATCTTTAATTTCTGGATTTATTCCTCTTCCTGGATCAATAATTTTTTCAGGATTTTTTTCTGGATCATTAATTTCTGGATTCATTTTTTCTGGATCATTAATTTCTTTTTTTCTTCTACGAATCCTCTCTGCTGATATAATTGTTAATTTTTGTTCAGTTTCACTAGTATCTTTTCCACTAGCTTTTTCATCTTTTAATCTTTGACAAGCCATTTGATATATCTTTTCCAAATCACTGTCAAACAAATTCATTATTTTTATCATAAAATCGTTATTTCTATTCATATTATCACCTCTAAAATAAATTTTAACATAAATAGAAATATTTGTCAATTAGTTATGTAAAATATTGGCGTAAAAGTCAATTTTATTTCTATTTTTCTAACTTTTTCTTGTTATAAATATAATTACTATAATACAAAAAAACTGGCAACTAATTATTTCTAACTAGTTGCCTTTCATAGCAATTTAACTGGAACTTTCGTTCCTTTCATAGCAATGTTTATTATACTCTCTATTTCTTTTATATAAATTAAATTAATTACTTTAATTCTTCCATTAAATATTTTTGTAAATCTTCTTCTTTTAAATTGGCTAATTTCTCTTTTCTTTCTTCAGTATAATCTCCTTCTCCATCACTATACATTTGTATAAATTTTATCATACCTACAGGTCCTAATTTTTCTTTTAATGCTTTAAGTCCTTCTTGTCTAATTCTTTCTAAATCTTTAACTGTTACTGCCATTTACATCACCTCCATTATAAATTCTATAGGATTTACAACTTTCAATTCTAAATTTGCTCTTTTAGAAGCATTTATCAATTGTTTATCTACTGTGATAAAATAATCTAATTTCTTACTTTCCGCATATGCTATATGATAAGCATCCATAAAATGAATATTAAATTTTTTTAATCGCTGTTCTTCTTTGGCTATTGCATTTGAATATGGTATTTTTTCCAATTCTAAACCATCGTATAAATCTTCAACTTGTCTTTTTTTATTTCCATCAGAAATATTATCTATTTCATAATCAATAGCTCTACTCGAATATATTTTTATTTGCTTATTTAAATACATTTCTATAATTGACTCTATTGCACCGTGCTTCCAGTTTAATTTTTTCCTGTCTTAAATCATCAAACGGTCTATTATAACAGCAATTATCTAAGTATACATTTATCATAGTTCAACCTCCATTTTTATTATACAACATTTTACCAAATTTATCTATAATTTTAAATAATTTTTTCACCTTTGACAGTCAAAAATTAATGAACTATTTATTTTTAAAAGGCAGGAAAGAGATACAGAGAGTATCTCACAAACACCTAGAAAGTCAAGCTTTTTAGTTCTCTGTTTTTAGTAAAAAAGTACAGAGAAAATGCAGATATATCCTAACGTTAGGATGTTATATTATTTTGACTTTTTATTCTTTTCTAACCTCATTTATAACACTTTTATAAAAATAACTAATAAAACCACTAATTTCCTTATTTGTATTTTTATATTCAATTTGTTTGCTTTTGCACAATCCATATATATCAATTAATTTACTTCTAGTAATTGTGTTTAAAGGAATATTATCACGCACCATTAAAGCAATAACATATGTCATCACCTTAATTTTTTCTTTATTTTCATCAGATATTTGCTCTAGAATATCACAACTATATAACATTTCATATCTTTCTAGTGTTTGATACAATTTTTCATAATCTATATTTTTAAATTCTTCTGGAATTTCTTTGTATTTGATAATAAATCTATTAGCATGTATATTCCTCCCACAAAATCTATAAAAACAATTTAATTGGTAGTTAGGTATTTTTTCTTTAAGTGAAATGCTTTAAGCAAGTAGGGAGTTTTTGTTGTCTAGACAACTATCTCCATCTAAATGCAAAATTCTACCAGTGTAATAGGTATCATTTTTATAAAAAACACGCGGAGAATTCATCTTTTTTAGCCACTGATTAACGCGTTTTTCAATTTTTTTATCAAAATTTTTTATACTATTTCTTACTTCTTGCTTTTCAATTAATTCAAGATCTTCAATCGGAGCATCTGCTTCAATACGAATAGTAAGCCCCTTTAAAATAGCAAATTTATTTCCATTGGAGGTGCGAATAATTTTTTTTATAACGAAAAGAATATCTTTACCGTATGAAATTCTTCCTACAACATCACCTTTTTTAAAGTTCAAATTTATCACCTCTTAAGCTTACTATATCGTATGTCGAACTTTGTAAAAATGTGATAGAAATGAACCTAAACTATTAAACTTTTTGTCTAACAGTTTAGGTTCATTATAAAAGTTCCGATTTTGTATAGATAAAAATAAAGAAAAATTAGCATGCTTTATTTTTTCGACTATATTTTAACTTTGTTGCCATTCCGCCTCTTATGTGCCTTTCTGCCTTATTTTCATTAAGAATTTCTCTTACTTCTATAGCTAAAGCTTGGTTAATATGAATTAAGCGTTCACTAACATCTTTATGTACCGTACTCTTACTAA
Source organism: uncultured Clostridia bacterium (assembly GCA_944388625.1). GTDB lineage: Bacteria > Bacillota > Clostridia > TANB77 > CAG-508 > CALXJM01. Next base: position 9,171 of record CALXJM010000033.1, on the reverse strand, counting down.
TTCCAAATTTGGCAGCAGCTCCTCTTACAGTATCTCCAGTATCTATTATATAATGTGCTAGGTTTATTGCACGTTCTTCTATTGATACACCTTTCACTAAAAAGCCCCCTTTAAATACGACATTTGCTACATTTTATTCGGGGTAAGGTTGTATTAGAACGTATTTTTACTTATGAATAAGTACAAGCTTAAAAGTAACATTTAATAATAGAGAGGCCCATATTTTAGGGCCTCTTTTTCTAATAAGGCTTTTGCTTGCGAGCTTTTACTTTTTGCTAAACTTTTTTTCTAAGAATTTTCCGATTGGAATTCCGAATACAATAACTACGAATGAATTTACCCAAAATGTAGATACACTACTGTGTAGTATTGCAACATAAGGAAGCCCAACCCATGCAGAGGAGATAAATGGCTTTATTCCTATAAGCAAGATAGCATTAATAACTAAAATTAAAATAATTTGTGCTAATAATGCAACTATCCGCTTATTGATTCTTCTGGTGTAGCTAAATGTTAGCCCTATAAGCAATCCAATAAAGGTTGAAGAAATCAACCATCCAAGATCGCTGATTACACCAAAAACCATCTGGTCTGAAAGGAAGGTTCCAAAAGCACCTATCATGGCTCCTGCAACAGGACCGTACAAATATGCAAAGACAGTCAAAACTATGTAGGCCCAATTAGGGTGTGGTGCTATGCTGTAAACGGGAGCCGATGTTGCAAATCCTACGAGACCAAAAAGAATACACCCAAGTCCATAAAGAAAAATCTTTTTCACAGTAAAGGTTGCCTTATTCATGTTGTCTACCTCCTTCATGATGTTTTAAAAGCCTTATTAGAAATTAAACAATTTATATAATTATATTATACCTCCTCATCTGAGTTATGTCAACTTAACAGCTTGTTACTAATGTATACAACAATTTTTCTAATTATGCTTTTTTAGTATTTGAAGTAATGAAATATAAAAAACAGCTGTAACATAAATGTAATGCTTTTGTAACACAAATGTAACATTCAAAAAAGAAAAACGTAAAAGCTATGTAGGAGTAAGCTTATACAAGGAAGACACGAATTTTCGTTTTTTGACATTTTTTTATTTTTATGATAACATAAACACATCTTAAATAGAGGAGTTGATGATTGCATGATTTACCAAAATGACATCGTAAACTTGAAAACAAATATTGAACAAAAGATAGGACAAAAGATAATTGTCAAAGGCTCTTTAGGAAGAAGCAAGCCTTTTGAAAAAGAAGCTACAATAGAAAAGATTTATCCTAATATATTTGTGGTAAAATACGAAGAAAATAATAGAAGTGATACATATACATATAAGGATATACTAACAAGAAATGTAGAGGTACAGGTATATGATGGAGAAAATTATAATCCATTAATTCCTCCAGCAACTACAACAGAAAGAAAGAGAAAAATTATATAATACTTAAAAAAATTCCTATGCTTAGGAATTTTTTTTTTGCTTTTTCATATATATGTAATAGTTTAAAGTTAAGGAGGGATTAATTATGTTATTAGAAGCCACAAAAGAGGATATTTGTGTAAATCAATTAATTGGACGTAAAACACAAATGATTATGTGTGAAGAAGATATTATTATTCCAGATATTAAGCCAGATATTGTAAGCCCATTAAATACAAGTGGGAATGTATGTGTTTATAAAAAGGAAATTTTAGATGGTAAGATGCGATTTGACGGAAGCATTTTAATATACATAATGTATTTGACGGATAGCAATGAAGGGATAATAAGAGGCTTAAATGCAACATTAGACTTTAGTGAAATAATTGAATTTCAAGGGCTAAGAGAGGGAATGAACGTAGAAGATGAATTTATATTAAAAAACATTGATTGTAAAGTTTTAAATGGTAGAAAAATTAATATAAATGCCACAGTGGAATTTAGTGCTAGTGCATATTTCAACGAAACTACTTCAATGGTAAAAGATATAAACAATATAGGTGATGTTCAAGTATTAAGCAAGAATTTGGAGTTAAATTCATTATTAGGTATAGGAAGTACTAAAGCATATGCAAAAGAAACTATTATGATAGATAATATTGATAATTTAGCAGAAATCTTAAGCGTTCATACAAGACTAAAAGATAAAGATATAAAACCAAGTTACAATAAAATACTTGCCAAAGCAGATTTTGAAGTTAGAATTATGTACTTGACAGAAGATAATAGAATTAATAGTGTTAGTAGTAAAATTCCGGTCATGGGATTTATTGATGTGCAAGATGTAAGTGACACAAGTATTTGCAATGTAAAGTATAAATTAAAAAACATGATTCTAAAGCCAAATTCAGCAGAAGAACATTCTATTTATGTAGAAGCTGAACTAGAACTAATTTGTAATGCATATGAAAATAAAGAACTAAACATCATTCAGGACATGTATAGTCCAAGCAAAGAAGTAGAGTTTACGCAAAAACATATTGAAACTAATATTATAAAAAGTAATAAACTGGAAATATGTAGTATAAAAGAAGATTTATCTATTCCAGAAATAGGTAATAACAAAGTATATGATGTAGATGTTAATCCAGTGATATTAAATCAAAAATGTATTGAAAACAAAATTATCTATGAAGGAGAAGTAAGACTTAAATTTGTTTTCCAATCTAATAATGTAAGTGGAATCGATACAAAAAATGCGAATATACCATTTAATTTCGAAATAGAGGCCCAAGGGGTAGAACAGAGTGATATGTTAGAAACTGAAATAGAAGTAAAAAGAGATGACTTTATTATTAATGGGGGCAATGTAAATATAAATATAGAATTAGAGTTTCGTGTATCGGTACTAAAAAGTGAAAGAATACGCTTATTAGAAGAAATTAATGTAAATGATTTGTCAGAACAGGAAAATTACAGTATGGTAGTATATTTTGTAAAACCATCAGATAGTTTATGGAAAATAGCAAAAAAATTTAAAAGTACAATAGAAGATATAGCAAGAGTGAATGAAATTAGTGATATTAATAAAATAGATATAGGACAGCAACTTTTTATACCAAGATATTCTGCTCAAAAAGTGGGATAAACAGTGGATAAAATTTATTCAAGAAAAAGGTGGGTTTTATCCCCAAAATGGAATTTTAAAAAAAATAAACGAGTAAAGAATTTAGCAAAAGTAATATCTGTTTTGATAATTGCTTTTTCGGTTGTTTTTTATTCAATAAAAGGAATTAATCCAATGTTTAATAAACTAGCAAGTGAAAGGGCAAGGAGTATTGCAACAGAGATTGTAAATATAGAAACAAGTAAAGTATTACAAGATGTTCCATATGAGGAACTAGTAAAGATTGAAAAAGATAGCAATGGTAATATACAAATGATAAGAGTAGATGTAATTAAAGCTAACATGTTAGCATCAGATATGACTTATAATATACAAATAGAACTTAATAAGAGGACAGAAGATGAGATATCTATTCCATTTGGAAGCGTTTTTGGAAATAAATATTTAGCTGGATTTGGACCTAATATTTATATAAAGATTAATCCAGTGGGTAGTATAGACACTAGTTTTATATCAACATTTGAAGAAGCAGGTATTAATCAAACAATTCACAGATTATATTTAAATATTATTTGCAGAGTTAGTATTGTAACACCATATAATATCATAGAAACAGAAATTGAAAATCAAGTACTTATGGGAGAATCTGTTATTGTTGGAAATATACCTGAAACTTATTTAAATTTAGAAGGGCTAAATAACAATGATTGACAGAATATGCTTTTTTTGTAAGTTGCACATGGTTTAAAATTGGGGAAAGGGAAATAAATTATAAAGTCTTGAATTTTAAGCAATAAAAAAAGTACTTAGCATGCAAAATGCTAAGTACTTTTTTAAATACAGAATTGGTAATAGATTCTATCTCTTACTGAATTGTGGAGCTTTTCTAGATTTTTTAAGACCGTATTTTTTTCTTTCTTTCATTCTTGGATCTCTTGTTAAAAATCCATTTTGTTTTAATACTAATCTATATTCACCATTTGCTTTTAATAAAGCTCTAGAAATACCATGACGAATTGCACCTGCTTGACCTGTAAATCCACCACCTACAACTTTGCAAATAACATCATATTTAGCAAGTGTATTTGTTGTTGTTAATGGTTGTTTTACAATAAATTTTAAAGTTTCTGTTCCAAAATATTCATCTAAAGGTTTTCCATTAATTACAATATTTCCATTTCCTTCTAATAATCTTACTCTTGCAATTGCTTTTTTTCTTCTACCTGTGCCTGAAAATACAATTTTATCTGATTTTGCTAATTTTGCCATTTCTATTTTACCTCCCATACTTCTGGTTTTTGTGCCTGATTTTCATGTTCATTGCCTGCATAAATTCTTACTTTTTTAAGCATTTGTCTACCTAAAGAATTATGAGGAAGCATTCCTTTAATTGCATGCATCATTGCTTCTTCTGGTTTTTGACTAAGCATTACTCTTGCGGTTGTTTCTTTTAATCCGCCAATATAATTAGAATGATGTCTGTAAATTTTTTGATCTAATTTTTTTCCTGTTAAAACAACATCTTTGCAGTTTAAAATAATTACATGATCACCAGTATCTATGTTAGGTGTGTAAGTTGGTTTATGTTTTCCTCTTAGTAATTTAGCAGCTTCTGTTGCAACTCTACCTAAAGGTTTATTAGCTGCATCAATAATATACCATTTTCTTTCGATTTCGCTTTTTTTAGCGCTATATGTAGTATTGTTCATGGTAAAAATTATCCTCCATTCATAATTTTAAAAATTTTCTGATATTTAGATTAGCCTTATTATAAACTACCGGGGAGAAGTTTATAATAAATTACAATCATCAACGCTATTTATTCTAATACAAAACATAAAAAAAGTCAAGAAAAATATGGAAAAGTATTGACTTTTTTGAAAAAATGGGTTAATATAAGGAAGATTAAAGAAGAAGCTATTCACTTCTCACCTTACTTTTTAGTAGAGTAATGGTTATAATAAAATTAGAAATGATAATTTTATGAATGTGAATTGGCTTTTTACGAGTCAATTTTTTTTATGGAGGTGTTTTATATAAAACAAGAATTGCTAATTAATGAGCAGATAAAAGAAAAAGAGGTACAAGTTATTGACGAAAATGAGCAGAGATTGGGGATACTTAGTCTTCAAGAAGCTTTAGAAATAGCAGAAGAAAGGAAATTAGACCTAGCTATGGTTGCACCTGGTGCAAAGCCACCTGTATGTAAATTAATGAATTATGGGAAATATAAGTTTAACCAAGCTAAAAAAGAAAAAGAGGCTAAGAAAAACCAAAAAACATTCGATGTGAAAGAAATAAGAGTAACTCCTAATATAGAAGAACATGATTTTGGATTTAAAGCTAAAAATGCAAGAAAATTCTTAAATGATGGTGATAAGGTAAAAATTACAGTTCGCTTTAGAGGAAGAGAACTAAACTATGTAAAAATTGGAGAATCTATATTAAACAAATTTATAGAAGATTTATCTGACATCGCTATAGTGGAAAAAAAGCCTCTTTTAGAAGGAAAAAATATGTTTATAATATTAGCTAAAAAATAATTAAATTATATTTAATTAAATATAAGGAGGAGGAAAACTATGCCAAAATTAAAAACAAATAAAGCTGCTAAAAAAAGATATTCTTATACAGCTACAGGGAAAGTAAAAAGAACTAAATCAAATAGAAGACATCTTCTAGCAAACAAAACAAAAAGACAAAAAACAACAGGTAGAGTGCAAGATGCTTATGCAGATAAAACATGCGAAGCAGGAATTAAAAAATTATTACCATATGGTAATTAATAGAGATGATTAGTACAAATAAAAGAAAGGGTGAAAAATATGGCAAGAGTAAAAACAGCAAGAACTACAAGAGCAAGACATAAAAAAATATTAAAACAAGCAAAAGGATATTATGGAGCAAAAAGTGTTCGTTATAGAATGGCAAATCAAGCTGTAATGAAATCTGGTATATATGCATATATTGGACGAAAAGATAAAAAAAGTAATTTTAGAAAATTATGGATTACAAGAATTAATGCTGCTGCAAGACAAAATGGAACAACTTATAGTAAATTGATAGCAGGATTAAAAAAAGCTAATATTGTTATTAATAGAAAAATGCTTTCAGAAATTGCAATTACAGATCCAAAAGCTTTTGCAGAATTAGCAGAAGTCGCAAAAAAAGCATAGATTTCGAATTTTGGAATAGGGGAAAACTATTATAATTTAGTTTTTCCTTATTTTTGTGACATAAGAAAGTTTATATTATCTGTATTTTACTATTTAAGAACTATTGATATAATAATAGTATTAATATATAATTAAAATGCAAAAAATAGAATAGTATATAGGAGAGATGGAATGAACAGAACAAAGAGAAAAATCTTTGAAGCGTCTATGAAATTATTTGCAGAAAAAGGATATGATTCTACTAGTGTAGAAGAAATAACAGCTACAGTAGGTGTTGCAAAGGGAACTTTATATTATCACTTTTCAAGCAAAGAAGAAATTTTTAATTTTTTAGTAGGAGAAGGAATGAAATTACTACAAAACAGTATTGAAATAAAAACTTCTACGAAACCGAATTCTATTGAAAAACTAAAAGCTGTTATATTAATTGAATTGAAAGTATTAAAAAAATATGAAAATATAATTTCTATTATTCTAAGCCAAATATGGGGAAGTGAACCAAGGCATAAAGTGTGTAAAGAATTGGTAGGACAATATATTGAAGTTGTCAAAGGAATTGTGAAAGAAGGAATGGAAAGAGGAGAAATTATAGATGGAGATCCTGATATAGTCGCTTCACGGAATTTTTGCTATTACTTGTTCTAGCTATATTTATAAAGTAAAATCAAAACAAGATGTTGATATACCTTCCTTATATAAAGAATTTGAAAAAATATTATTAAGCGGAATTATTAAACAATAAAATAAATGTCTTTGAGTTTTAATAGTCAAAGACATTTATTTTTTGATTACAGAAAAAAATTAACTTTCTTATTGTTTTTTCATTTTAGGCTTACTAACCAAAGATGCAATATATCCAAAGAAAATTGCTGCGGCAATACCTCCAGAAGCAGCTTTAGTACCACCGATAAAAGCACCTAAAATTCCCGATTTTCCTACTTCTTCAATAGCACCTTTTGCTAGTGCGTTACCAAAACCTGTAAGAGGAACTGTAGCACCACAACCTGCAAAATCAATTAGCTTTTGATAAATCCCAAGACCACCTAAAATCGCCCCTATAGTAACAAAGGCAACTAAAATTCTAGCTGGAGTAAGTTTAGTTTTGTCAATAAGAATTTGACCAATAATACAAATGAGACCACCGACAATAAAACATTTAAGCATTAGAAACCAGTTTATATTTTGCCAAAAATCCATTTATCATCCACCTCCTAATTATATTTCAATTGACACTGCATGAGCAATTCCAGGAATAGATTCACCTTGCTGAGAACTAGTAGAATTCATAAGGGCTCCTGTCGCCATTAAAAGAACTTTTTTAAATTTTTTTTCTCTTAACATTTTATAAACATACCCGGAGAATACAGTACCACAGCAAGCACAACCTGAACCGCCAGAGTGAGTATCTTGAGAATCTTTATCAAAAATCATAACACCACAATCATTATAATTTGACTTAATATTATATCCATTTGATTGTGATAATTCAATTAAAATCTCTTTGCCCACGTAACCTAAATCTCCGGTTAAAATTGCATCATAGTAACTAGGATTTCGCCCAGTATCTTTGAAGTGAGTAAGCAAAGTATCTAAAGCTGCTGGAGCCATAGCAGCTCCCATGTTATTTGCGTCTTTAATTCCCATATCTACAATTTTACCAACTGTAGTGTGTGTAATAAAAGGGCCATCACCAGATTTAGAGAGAATAGCAACACCAGAGCCTGTAACTGTCCATTGCGAGCTTTGAGGTCTTTGATTTCCAAGCTCCAGAGGAAAGCGAAATTGCTTTTCCGCACTACAAAAATGACTAGAAGTGCAACAAATAACATGTTCTGCAACATTGGATTCTACAAAAACAGAACCTAAGCTTAATCCTTCTACAAATGTAGAACAAGCACCGAAAATACCATAAAAAGGTACATTTAGCTCTCTGAGACCAAAGCTAGAAGAAATACATTGGTTTAATAAATCACCAGCAAAGCAAAAATCTATTTTATCTTGTGAAATATTAGACTTAGCAATGGCCGTATTTACAGTTTCTTTTATAATTTTGCTTTCTGCTTTTTCCCAAGTACTTTCTCCCCAAAATTCATCTTCCAAACATTTATCGAAATATTTTGCAAGTGGGCCATCGGATTCTTTTGGACCTACAATGCAGGCAGTATTTAATATATTTACAGGATTTTCAAATTTAATAGTTTGTTTCCCAATTTTTTTCATAAACTTTGTATGATATATTTAATAATTTAAATATCATATACTCCTTTCTTTAATTTTTTATAAAACTATTTTCATAGTTAATTTCTATGCTAAAAATTATACAAGTGTAATTGATTGAGTATTAAAAATCAGATAAAGAATACCTACTAAAATAGATGCAGAAATACCATAAACAAGAACAGGACCAGCTACTGTAAACATTTTTGCACCAACTCCCATAACATATCCTTCGGATTTATATTCAATAGAAGGAGAAACAATTGAATTAGCAAAGCCTGTAATAGGAACTAGAGAGCCGGCTCCAGCAAATTTTCCAATTTTATTAAATATATTTAATGCTGTTAAAAGAGCGCTTAAGAATATAAGTGAAATAGAAACAACAGTATTCGACATTTGTGTTTCTAATCCGCGATATTTGCAGTATTCAAATATTATTTGACCTATAGAACAAATTAATCCTCCAACCCAAAAAGCATTAAAACAATTTTTGAAAATTGGTGAATTTGGCGATTTTTGTTCAACATAATTTTGATAATCTTTTTTGGTTTCAATTGGTTTCATAAATACCTCCAATAATTAGTTTGCTTTTATAATTTCCCAAAATAAAGAAAATATGCAAAAAAATATTACAAAAATATTACAATTATGTTACGATTGTGTTAAATATATTGACTTTTAAATAAAAAAATATAAAATAAAAGTATATATAGTGAGTTTATTTTACA
>CALXJM010000032.1 GCA_944388625.1 uncultured Clostridia bacterium | reverse complement strand
CAGAAGTTAAGCTCTTAAATGCCGAAGATACTTGTAGGTTACCCTGCTGGGAAAATAGGTCGTCGCCAGTTTTATATATTCCTCTTTAGCTCAGTTGGTAGAGCGCTCGGCTGTTAACCGATAGGTCGTTGGTTCGAGTCCAACAAGAGGAGCCATAGAGATAGTAAATACGCAATGTATTTACTATTTTTTTATGTTAAATATACATTTTATAATAAATATGTTATAATTTATAAGAAAAATATTGTGTAAGGTGAACAAAAATGAAAATTAATAATATAAAAACAGAACTAGAAAATGATTTGCAATATTATGATTGCATTTTAATAGATGGAAAATGGGGTATTGGCAAAACATATGAAATAACTAAAATAAAAAAAATATTAAATAAAAAAATGGCAATTATAAGCTTATTTGGAAAAAAGAATATTGAAGATTTAAGAAAAGAAATTTATCATGCTGTCAGGGGAAAATTTATTTATATACTATTTCTTATAGGGTTATTTGTTTTTGCATCTTTGGAAGTTTTTCCAATAAAAGTAAATGACATTCTTCCGACAGAAATTTTAGTGAAGTTAAAAGATGGGATTTCTTTTTATACAATTTTATATTATCTTATGAAAATGATATCGTTTGTAATAACGGTATGTTTCGGTTTTATTATAACAAAAGAAAATTTTGGTAACTATTTTTTAAAGTTTAAAAAAATAAAAGCTCCACAAGTTATTGTGTTAGATGATTGGGAAAGAGTAAATGAACAAATACATATAGAAGAATTACTAGGATTAATAGAAAACTTAAAAAACTTAGGATATAAAATAGTTATAATTGCAGATGAAACTAAAATAAAACAGAAAAGTGAATTTGAAAAATTCAAGGAAAAGACAATTGATAAAGTATACCATATAGAAGGATGTAATAAAGATGTAGTAGAAGAATTGATGTTTAATGATATAATGATGAATGAAAATAATAAACAGAAAATATTAAATTTTATATATAAAAATAATATTGAAAATTTAAGAACTATTCAAAAAGCAAATAAATTCGCAAGAGAAATGCTAACTAAATTATATGTAGAAGATCAAACTGTTGCTTTAAATATTACTATGATGAGTATTGCTATTGTAAGCGAAATTAATGATAAAATTTATCTAAATATATTAGAAGATAAGTATAATCAACTTTTAGAAGAAAAAAAAGATACAAAAGGGCAAACTGAAATTATAAACATAAATATGCAATTAGTCAACATAAAAGAAAGAATAGAAGATATAGTAAAAAGAATAGTAGACTCGTATTTCTTTTATAATGTCAATATAGAACAATTACGTAATTTATGTGAAGTATATTTGGATATACAAAAAAAAGAAAATATGCAGAAACTAAGAAATAATATAAGAAAAACAAAAAAGCAAGAATCATTACAAAGACTATATAATTATTGGCCTGAGATGGAAGATGAAGAAATAATAGAAAACATAAATAATGTTCTTACGAAATTGAGAAAAAATCAATATGAAATAACAGAATATGCGAAAATAATAATGCTTTTTGTAAAAATTAAAAATGCAGGATTTGGAGAAGAATATTTTAATATAGCAAAAATAGTAGAAAGAATGAAAGAAAATATACGAAATAGAGAAGATGATTACGAAGATACAGAAATAAATTACAATATGAATTTTGGAATTTACTTTGAAAACCAAATAGAAGAATGCGAATATAAAGAAAACATAGAAAAAATAAAGAGAGAATTACAGCTTAATAAAAAAATGAAAAAGGAAAATGAAATAAACGAAATTATAAACACAGGAAATGGTTGGGGAATGAGGTTATTAGAACATTGCAGTAGAATTAATTTTAAAGAAGAAACTGAATTCTTAAAAATGCTAGATATTGAACATTTAGTAGAAATATTAAAAAATTCTAAAGTAAAAGATATTAGAGATTTTGGAAGACAATTAAATTTAATATATAATAATGAGAACAAAATGAGATTTTTTGAAAATGATGGAGAAAGCGCAGAACAGTTATTGAATAAAATAAATGAGATATTTGAGACACAATCTAGTATCGCTCAAAGAAATAGCCTTAATATTATAAAAATAATTTTAAATGAATTTTTAGAAAATAAAAAAAGTTTTGATATTATAGATAAATATAGTATAAATTAATAATTTTAGACCAATTTCATTCTATTAACATGTTTTTTCAAAACAAACATACAATTATAATAAGGTGATATAATGAAAGATAATATGTTAATAGATGGACACTGTGATACAATAGAAAGGATGTTGGACTTAAAAACCAATTTAGAAGATGTAAATCTTGCTATTAATTTAAAACAGGCTAGTCAAAATTTACCGTATATACAGTGCTTTGCTACATTTGTGCACGATGTTTTTGTGAAGCAAAAACAAGGGTTTAAAAGAGCAAAAGATATTTTAGATTATTTTTATAAGGAATATGACAAACATAAAAGAAAAATGCAAATTGTTGTAAAAAAAGAGCAATTGATAAGCAAAGAATTAGAAAAAAAATGGGGAGTAATATTAACTATTGAAAACGGAGGAGCTATAGATGATGATTTAGATAATATAGATATGTTTTACGATATGGGAGTAAGAATAATGTCTATTACATGGAACGGGGAAAATAGTTTGGGATGTGGAGCACTTACAAACATAGATACAGGACTAAGCAAACTCGGCAAAGAATATATAAAAAGATTAGAAAAAAGTAAAATTGGAATAGATGTATCACATTTATCAGAAAAAAGTTTTTGGGATGTTAATAAAATAATTACTAAACCTATAATTGCAAGTCATTCTTGTTGTAAAAGTTTGTGTAATCATAAAAGAAATTTAAGTGACGAACAAATAAAAGAAATTGCTAAGAGTAATGGAATTATAGGAGTTAATTATTGTAATTTATTTTTAAGTCAAAACGGAAATGCTTCATCTAGCAATATTGCTGACCACATACAACATATTAGTAATTTAGTAGGTGTAGATTATGTGGGATTGGGAAGTGATTTTGATGGTATAGATAAAGGAAATGAAGTACGTGATGTACATACATTAGAAGATATACATAACATAAAAGAACAATTAGAAAAAAGAGGATTTTCAAAAGACGAAATTAATAAAATTATGGGAGAAAACTGGAAAAGAGTATTAAAAGAAATCTTAACATGTTGACATTTGCTATAGAATGATATATAACTAAGGTATAATTCTATTAGAAAGGGGGCAAATGAATGTTTATTGATTTGCCTGATAGCTATTGCTACAATGTGAGTAAGAACGAACGGAGTATTGCAAGAATAAAAGAATCTGTGTTGGTGGTGAATGAGGGAATTTCATTCAATGATTTGATGTATGCATTAACTTACCGAATGAAAGGCAAACGCTATTGCAAATATTGTGGACAGTATATTCCAAAAGAAAAGATAACATTAGATCATATATGGCCAAGAGACTTGGGAGGTCCAACAATAACTACTAACTTAAATCCTTCTTGTTGTAAATGTAATTCTGATAAAGCAAATATGACTATGGAAGAATATATGCTTTACCAAGGAATGAGCAAACCTGACAAAACTAATTTTATAAGAGATATATATTTAAAGCATGAAAAAATTAAGCATGAAACAGGGTTTATTTTACCAATAGGCTGGGGAGAAATGATTCCTATTAAAGAAGTTAATTCTGGTCGAATACCGAAAAATGTTAATATAGAATTAGTGGAACAGTTTTATAAAGTATATAGAAATCTAAGAAAACCTATAGTTGTTGATAGAAATGGATTTTTATTAGATGGTTTAAGAGTTTTTTTATTTGCAAGAAAAATACAAATACGGCATATTCCTGCGATTATATTAGACAATGTAGAAGTAGTAAGAAAAAAAGGCTAACTTTTTATAAATAGCTTCAAAGAAATTTTCTTTGAAGCTATTCCATAATATGGAGATGTATCGAAGCGGTCATAACGAGCTCGACTCGAAATCGAGTAGTCCGAAAGGGCACGTGGGTTCGAATCCCACCATCTCCGCCATATGGCATAAGTACATCCTCGTTTCTCGACTGTTAATCAACAGGACAAAAAAAGATAGTAGATAATATAAATCTACTATCTTTTGGCTCCTCTTGTTGGACTCGAACCAACGACCTATCGGTTAACAGCCGAGCGCTCTACCAACTGAGCTAAAGAGGAATATATAAGTATGGCAACGACCTATTTTCCCAGCAGGGCAACCTACAAGTATCTTCGGCATTTAAGAGCTTAACTTCTGTGTTCGGTATGGGTACAGGTGTTCCCTCTTCATTATTGTTACCATGTTTTGTATTATATATCATAGTATATTCAATTTCAATACTTTTATTAAAAAAAATAAAATTTGTTTTTAAATATATGTAGCCTGCCAAACTATTGATTAAATAAAAAATGTATTGTATAATAAAAAATATGTATGGAGTGATATCGAAGTGGTCATACCGAGCCACACTGGAACTGTGGTAGTCCTGTAAAGGACCCGTGGGTTCGAATCCCACTCACTCCGCCAAATTTAAATAATAAAAAGAATTTATAAAAACCTAAATTTTTATTTTATAAAAATTTAGGTTTTTTTGTTTCGATTTTTTATATAATATGATACAATAAAAATAAATAAATAGAAGGGAAATTGGAACAGATGAAAAAAGAAGAAATGGAAGAATTATTAAAAACAAAAATGGAAGAATATCCGATGGATAATATAGACAAAGAAAAAGTAGAAAAATTTGCTAAATATTTAAAAATTACAACTCAAGCTATTCTTACACCCATAGTTATAGCAATTATTGGAGTTGTATTTCTGGCAATTTTTTTTATTGTTTCTATGTTTAGTAATATTAGAAGTCGAACAAATGTTAATATAAATAAGAGATTAAAAGAATATTACCAAGAATCATTTGTAGAAATTGAAAAGCAGGTAGATAGCAAGAAAAATGGAATTTATAAGATGGCTCCTAAAAAGAATAAAGAAATTATTTTTACAGTTACAAAAAATTTTGGAAGTATGGATAATGATTATTTAGATGTAGCTTTGAAATATTATGTAGAAAACTGCGAAAATAAAGAACTAACTAAAGATATTATTTTACAAACAACAACAAGAAAGAACACCATATTTCCGGAGGTAGAGTTTTTATCTTGTAGAGTACTACTTGAAATCAGCGGTTATGATGAAATTGAAGAAAAAACCACACAAATTTATAACTTACAACAGTATTTGAATGAAAAAATGAAAGTTCCATACATACTAGGAAGTGTGATTAAAAAAGGAGATTATAATAGTGAAGTTCGCTATGAACAAAGATATACTTTAGAAATGCTGATAGATAAAGAAAAAAGAGAGTATATAAATTATATAGTAAGAAATAATTTAGACATAACAGAAATCCCTGAAGCGGATAGGATTAAAATGGGGCTTTGATACATAAAGAAAGGAATAGGAAAAATGAGATTAGTTGTTCAAAGGGTAACACATGCAAAAGTACAAGTTGGAAATGAAATCATAGGGCAAATAGAGAAAGGCTTTATGGTACTAGTAGGAATAAGAGCAGGAGATACAAGGCAACAGGCCGAATTCCTAGCAAAAAAGTTATGTAATCTTAGAATATTTGAAGATGAAAATGAAAAAATGAACTTATCTATTCAAGATGTAAAAGGAAAGATATTAGCTATTTCGCAGTTTACATTATATGCTGATTGCAAAAAGGGAAATCGACCAAGTTTTGTTTTTGCAGAAGAACCGGAAAGAGCAAATGAATTATATGAGTATTTTATGGAACAATGCAAAAAAGAGGGAATAGATGTAGAAAAAGGAAAATTTGGTGCTCATATGGAAGTAAGTTTATTAAATAATGGACCAGTAACTATTATTTTAGAAAAATAATTTGTTTTAAAAAAATAATTTATTGCAGAATATAAAACATATGTGATATAATACGCATAGAACGATAACTAAATAGAAATTTATAGGAGGTATAATTATGGAATTAAAAGGAAGCAAAACTGAAAAAAATTTAATGGAAGCTTTTGCAGGAGAATCTCAAGCAAGAAATAAGTACACTTATTTTGCAAGCAAGGCTAAAAAAGAAGGATATGAGCAAATTGCTGCCATTTTTCAAGAAACAGCAGATAATGAAAAAGAACACGCAAAATTATGGTTTAAACTATTGAATGGAGGAGAAGTTCCAAATACACTAGATAATTTAAAAGTAGCAGCAGAAGGAGAAAATTATGAATGGACAGATATGTATGACAGAATGGCAAAAGAAGCTAAAGAAGAAGGATTTGAACAAATTGCTTATTTATTTGCAGAAGTAGCAAAAATTGAAAAAGAGCATGAAGAAAGATACAAAAAATTAATTGAAAACATAGAAGATGGATTGGTATTCAGTAGAGATGGAGAAAAAATTTGGAAATGCCGAAACTGTGGACATATTGTTATAGGAAAAAGTGCACCAGATGTTTGTCCTGTATGTAAACATCCACAGGCTTATTTTGAAATTAAAGCAGAAAATTATTAATAGTTATTGATAATAACAAAAGATTCAAATAATTAATTATACTGGTATATTAATAAAATAGTCGATTTTTCCTAGACAATAAAAAAACAACATCTTTTTATTAAAAATAAAAGATGTTGTTTTTCTGTAAATAGAAATAATTATAATTAACTAAAAGTGTTAGTATAAAAATTTTTCAATAATTAATCTTCTAATATTGTAAAAAATATTGAACAAAAACAAAAATAGTGTTAATATATATTCGAAAGTGAGGAAATATTATGGAGCAAAATAAACACGTAAATCAAGATTTTAATATTCCGTTTTATATATTTGAAGAGATTGTTGAATATGTTGAACAAACTGCAGAAGGGCATTTTAGATGTATGCAATGGGAAAATATAAGGAGATTATTAAGACTGGCTGTTGTGAATGAACGACTAACAATAGAACAAGCAAAATATCTTGAAAGAACATATTATAGAGAAGATTAATTTATTTTTTTTGAAGAAAAATGTTACTGCCAGAAAAATTTTTGTTCTTACTTATTTATTCTAAAAATGTGGCAAAAATAATAACATATAGTCGTATATTAGAATAAATGAGGTAATTTTATGGAAAGTAATGTGGGGAAACGAATATTAGAAGTTAGAAATAAAAGAAATTATACACAAGAAGAGCTTGCTGAAAAAATAGGTAGTGTACCTAGTTACATTTCAAATATAGAAAGAAAAAATAAATGTCCATCTCTAAGTTTACTAAGAAAAATAGTAAAAGAATTAGATACAACGTATGACTATTTATTGATGGACGATTTTGAAATGGATAAACAGTTAGAAATAAAATATAAAGAAATGTTTAGAGAAATAAAAAAATTGGAAGAACCTGCTCAAGAAGAGATATTTAAAATTATAGCTAGTATTATAAATAGTTTTAAAAATATGGAAGATAAAGAGAAAACAAAAGAAAAATAATTCATTTAAAATATTTAAGTTAAGAGTATAATTTTGGGGAGGAAATATGGAAAAAAAATTAAAAATAATAGTGGAGAATTGCCCTCAAAATCATAAATGTCCTGCTGTAAATGTTTGTCCAGTTGGAGCATTAACTCAAAAAGATTTTGAAGCTCCAAAAATAGATTATGACAAATGTATAAGATGTGGTAAATGTTCAAACTTTTGCCCTAAAAAAGCATTAGTATTAGAATAAAATAATCAACAATAGAGTAATTTATTATACAAATAATAAAACTAATTTTATTCCATAGAGGAGTTAATAAAAATGAAAGAAATAAGGGTTGGCTTAATCCGAATAGCTGGAAGAGAATAAATTATAAAATTAATTTATTATTTAAATAACCAGTAAGGAGAAATTTATGCAAGAAAGAGAGAAAGAAAAAAGAGCAATTTGTTTTTCTTTAATTGCAGGAATAATTTTACTTATTGTAGGAATAATGATGGCTATAAAAACTGATTCAAAAGCCATGTTAGCGGATGCGTTGTACGATTCAATAGATATTATAATTGTAATTTTAACATTGTTTTTAATCAAATTATATCATACACCTATATCAGAGAAGAAACCATTTGGATTTTCACAGTTAGAATCATTTTTCTTATTAATTAAAACATTTATGATTTTAGCACTTAATGTAAGTATAATTATAAATGCGATTATTTCAATTATAAATGGAGGAAAAGAAATTGATGTTATAACAGTATCATTATTTCAGTTTATATTGTTTATAGGAAATTTAATTATATGGTTAATAATAAGAAGCTCTAATAAAAAAATAAACTCTCCAACAATAAAAGCAGAAGTAGTAGCTTGGAAATTTGATATGATTTACAGCCTTGGAATGGCATTTGCGTTTTTTGTAATACAGACTTTAAAAGAAACAAATTTTAAAAGTATTATTCCATATTTTGATCAAGTTGTAGTTATTATTAGTAGTATAATAATGCTACCGGAATTATATAAAGTATTGAAAGAAAATATAACAAGTGTTTTATTATTTGCACCAAATAAAGATTTAACTGATGAAATCAAAAATATTATAGAGAAACATTTATTAAATACCAATATGAGAACTTTACATTATGATATTGTAAAAACAGGAAGAAAAATTTGGATATCTATTTATTTTAGAAATTCAGATAACATAGTAGATATAATGCAATTAAAAGAGATAACAATGCGATGTTCAAAAGAATTAAATGAAAAGATAGGGAATATTTATTTTGAGTTAGTTCCAGATGTTGAGAACTACTATAGTTAGAAGTTAAAATATTTACTTATTTATTACAATGAACAGTATGTCGATTTTAAAAGATATACTATATCACGAATAAAAAAATAGAAAAGGAATATAAAAATGATGATAATAGAAGTAAAAGAAAGAACAGAAAATTTAATCAATCAATTATTAGAAATATGGGAAGATTCAGTAAAAGCGACACATACATTTTTATCTAATGAAGAAGTAGAAAATATAAAAAAATATGTGCCACAAGCTTTAAAAAGTATAGCACATTTGATAATTATAGAAAACGAAAACCGTCAACCTATTGCATTTATGGGAATTGAAGAAAATAAACTTGAAATGCTATTTATTAAAAATAGTGAAAGAGGAAAAGGATTAGGGAAACAATTATTAAATTACGGAATAGAACATTATAATATTAATAAATTAGCAGTAAATGAACAAAATCCAAAAGCTAAAGGTTTTTATGAACACATGGGATTTAAAGTTTATCAAAGAAACGAATTGGATGATCAGGGAAACCATTACCCAGTATTATATATGAAATTGGAGAAATAAATAACATTTGATTAAAATTTTAATAAGGCAGATGATTAAAATCATTTGTCTTTTTTTGTCGTATAGAAAAAATCGACTATTTTATTGATATTTCAATATTTTTAACGTTTCTTGCTATATAACAAGATTAAGTTTAATATATTCGTGTAATAAATACGAAGCAATTTTTCACATGTGACGAAACCACTTTTATTATAAAAAACTATTGACACAGTGTAAAAAAAGTGATATACAATAAATAAAAATTGACACAATGTCGAAAAAGGAGGCAAATAATGAAAAGTGAAGTAGCAGAAGAAAAAAGAGAAGAAATTATTAAGGCTTGTGAGGAACTTTATAAAGAAACAAGCTTTAAAGACATTACAATAAAAGGTATTGGAGAACAAGGTAAATTTTCAAGAACTTCTATATACTATTATTTTCAAACAAAAGAAGAGATATTTTTAGCACTTTTTACAAGAGAATATGAAAATTGGATAAAAGATTTGGAAGAATTATATAACAAAAATGAAGAACTAACAAAAGAAAAATTTGCTGAAAAATTAGCACATACTATAGAAAAAAGAAGGAATTTATTAAAGTTACTTTCAATGAATATGTATGATATGGAAGAAAACAGCAGAATAGAAGAATTAACAAAATTTAAAAGTGCTTATGGAAAATCAGTAAAAATGGTAAAGAAATGTATAGATAAATTTTTAAAAGAAATGGCAGAAGAGGAAAAAGATAAATTTATATTTTCATTTTTCACATTTATGTATGGAATATATCCTTATGCCGAAGTAACAGAAAAGCAAAAGAAAGCAATGGAAAATGCAAAAGTACCGTTTAAATTCCAAACTATATATGAAATTACTTATAATGGATTATTAAAATTATTAAAATAAGAAAAGTGTGCGTTAGTGAAAACAAGGCTTTCGACGCACAAATGTGCATTTCGCTTCGCGAATATGCACGGTCTAAAGAAACTTAATCTTATTACTACGGAAATTTTAGAAAATTTCCACGCAATAAGAATAAATGAAAGAAAGGAGAAATTTTAAGTGAAAATAGTAGCGTTAACAGGAAGTTATAATTTGCACGGAACATCTAACACATTAGTAGATGAATTTATAAAAGGAGCAAAAGAAAATGTTACTTGGGATAGAGGAGCAAATGGTTATAGATTACCAACAGAGGCAGAGTGGGAATATTCAGCAAGAGCAGGAACTACAACACCTTTTAATACAGAAAATGCAGCAGAAATTATTATAGAAAAGACAGGAGCAGACATTATTGAATTAAATCCAGTAGAACCTTATTCATCAAACTATAATGAAGTATTAGATGAGGCTCAACGTGATATGAATAATGACGCAAAACTTAAAAATAACTAAAACTAATGGAATAGCAGAGTAATAAACTATTTAAGAAAGAGGAAACTATGAAAAAGTTTAGAATAATTTTAGATGTTGTTATGACTTGTTTGTTTATAGTTTTAATGGGCTATTATATAACAGATAACGCAGTTCATGAAATATTAGGAACAATAACATTTGTATTATTTATCATACATAATATTATAAATATAAAATGGTATAAAAGTATATTTAAAGGAAAACACAATTTTCAAAGAACATTCCATATCATTATAAATTTACTATTATTTATAGCAATGCTAGGTATGATGATAAGTGGAATAATGATCTCATCAGATGTATTTGATTTTTTAAATATCAGAACAACTATGTTTGGAAGAAGTTTGCATATGATTTCAACTTCGTGGGGATTTATACTTATGGCAATTCATGTAGGACTTCAAATAACGGGAATGATGAATAAATTAAATGCAAAAATGAAAAATAGTACATTGGAATATGTATATTATTTTATATTAGTACTTTTAATAGGTTTTGGGATATATTCATTTATATCATTACGCCTATGGGAAGAAATGTTTTTATTAACACATTTTAAGTTTTATGACTATGAGCAAAGTACAATATTGTTTTACTTAAAATACATAGCAATTTTATTTACAATTTCATTTGTTATTTATATTATCTTCAATTTAATAAAGAAGATAAAAAATAAAAGATTATAAAAATAGAAAAGGAGAGATTAGTTATGGAAGAAAAAGAGTTTGAAAAAGTAAATATGTTTGGAAAGGGTAAGTCAAATGATGCATTTGCACAATATTTTGTAGGAAATAGTTATCTAAATCCATTAGTAGATAATACAAGTCCATTATTTTTAGCAAATGTAACTTTTGAACCAGGATGTAGAAATAATTGGCACATACATCACGCAAGTAAAAATGGAGGACAGATTTTAATATGTACAGCAGGATATGGTTGGTATCAAGAAGAAGGAAAAGAAGCGGTAAGTTTAGAACCAGGAAAAGTAATAGTTATACCTGCAAATGTAAAACATTGGCACGGAGCAAAAAAGGACAGTTGGTTTTCACATATTGCAATAGAAATACCAGGAAAAGAAACAAAAAATGAATGGTGTGAGAAAGTAACAGATGAAGAATATAATAAATTAGGTTAGGCGGACAAAGAAAATGGATAAGAAAATTATAGTTTTAATTATTGCAATTATAATACTTGCAATTTTAGGAGGAATTGTTTTTATGGTTACAAATAATAATCCTAACAATCAAGAAAATATAAATAATGCAGAAAATAATGAAAATGTAAGCATAGAACAAAATACAGAAAGTCAGGGAGATGAAGAAACAGTGGTAAATGCAAGAATTAAATTAACTGTAAATGGAAATGAAGAAATATTTGTAAATTTAGATGATAATCAGGCAAGTAGGGATTTTTTAGAAATGCTACCATTAACATTAACATTTGAAGATTTTAACAATACAGAAAAAATTGCAACATTACCAAATGAATTGAGTACAGAAGGACAACCTTCTGGTTATACTCCAGAAATAGGAGATTTTGCATATTATGCACCTTGGGGAAATATATCAGTATTTTATAAGGATTTCAGGTATTCAAATTCACTATATAAATTAGGAACAATAGAAAGTGGAGCAGAAATATTTGAAAATATGAATAATGATTTTGAAGTCAATATCGAAAGAGTAAATTAGAAAAGAGGAAAATATTATGAGTCTTACAATTTACTTTTATATTATGGGCAGTGTATTGTTTATGATAATTATAATGCAAAAGAAAAAACAGAAAATTTATATACAGGGATAAAATAAATATGATTACTTTTTAGCAAGCTATGATAATATTATAGCTTGCTAAAAATATTAAAAAGTAAAATTCTAAGGCTACCATATAAAAAATAGTATAAGTTCCTTAATCTAATCAAAATAATATAAATAATAATTTTCATTAATAATAGCTGAATCAGTGTAATAAATCAAATTCTCTTGTCCTAAATCAAAACTATTATTACAAATAATAAT
>CALXJM010000031.1 GCA_944388625.1 uncultured Clostridia bacterium | reverse complement strand
AAGAAGATAATAAATTACAAAATGTTGGCTAAATATTAAAAATAGTCATAACGGAATATTAGGACAATAATAATATTATTAATACTAGCAGGAATCACACTAAACGTACTATGGGGAGAAAAAGGAATAATAAACCAGGCAGAAAGAGCAAAAATAACAAACGAACTAGCAACATACAAAGAACAATTAGACATGTTCGTAAAAGAAAAAATAATAGAAGACCAAACCTATGAAGAAGAAAGCCTAACAGCAGGCAAAACAGAATTACAGTACAACACGAAAAAAGAAGAAGGAGGAAACATAAAAACAGTAATACCTGGAATAAGCAATGAATACCTAGAAAAACTAGAAATAATAAAAGGAGAATTATTAATAAACACAAAAGACAAAAGAGAAATAGAAATAGCACAAAGCATGGGAATAGAAGTAAATCCATATGACATAACAGAAGAAGGAGAACTATTATCATCAAATGGGAACTTATTACTTATGGACAGTAGTGGAACACTAACAATACCAGATAGAGTAACAAAAATAGGAGAAGGAGCATTTGCAAACGTAGAAGGACTAAAAACAATAATCATACCAGGAACAGTAAAAGAAATATCAAAAAATGCATTTGCATATAATACAACATTAGAAACAGTTATAATGAAAGATGGAGTGCAAAAAATAGGAGGAGGAGCATTTCGAAACTGTACACAATTAAAAACAGTAGAAATGCCTGATAGTGTTTATGAAATAGGTACTGAATTATTTTCCAATGATAAGAATTTGACTTATATTAAATTATCATCTGGCATAAGCACTATAGAAGATAGTATGTTCAGTTACTGCAGATCCTTAAAAAAAGTTCAAATTCCAGAAGAAGTAACAGAGATAGGATTGGCAGCTTTTACATATTGTACGGAACTATCTAAAATTAATCTACCTAAAAATCTAAGTTTAATTGATCCTTCTGCACTTTCATGGTGTCCAAATTTGACAGAATTTGATATAGATGCTGAAAACGAAAATTTCCATTTAGAAAATGGTTTTTTATTAAATAAAGATAGAACAGAGATGATTTATATTCAAAAAAGCGCTATTAATAATGGAACCTTAATTATACCAGGTACAGTAACAAGTGTATCTTACTCTCTAATTGGAATATATAATGATATTCTAAAAGTAGTTAAAATACCAGAGTTTATGGAGAAAATAAGTGATGCTTTTTTTTCTGCAAATACAAAATTAGAAAAAATAGAAGTAGATAGTAATAATTTATATTTTAGTAGTACAGAAGAAGCTTTATATAATAAAAACAAAACAAAATTAATATATTATTATAAACAAAGTGAAACTTTAACATTACCAAATACATTAGAAGAGATAGGAACATATAGTTTAAAAAGTAATTATATGTTAAAAGAATTAACATTACCAGATAGTGTAACAAGAATTGAGTATCGTTCACTTCCTACAGGACTAGAAGTATTAAATATTGGTGAAAAAGTAAATTACATTTCCCCAGTATTTACTGAGTCAAAAACGAACTTAGATATTCAAGTAAATATAGATGATTTAAATCCATACTATTGTGTAGAAAATAATATGTTATTTAATAAAGAAAAGACTAAACTTATTGCTACTGTAAGTAATGATGAAAGCTATATAATTCCAAATACTGTAACAGAAATTGGAGAACAAGCATTTTTTTGGTGTACGAACTTAAAGACTGTAACTATACCGAATACGGTAACAAGAATTGGTTCAGAAGCATTTTATCAATGTACTTCACTTAGAAGTATTGAAATTCCAAGTAGTGTAAAAGAAATTTCAACAAATTGTTTCAATAATTCACACAATTTAAGCGAAATTATAATTTACAATGAACCAGGAACAATTATTGGCAGCCCATGGGGATGCATTTTTGGAGATAAAGCTATAATATGGAAAGGAAAAAACTAAAAAATATATTGAGATTATATAATTTAAAAAATCCCTTATTAATTGAATAAGGGATTTTGGTTATTGCATAGGAAAATCGACAGATTTTGACTATACAATAAGGCCAGGTTTTCTTATCCTTGACTATTTGAACTAGAACGATGTAAAAAGAAGTCGTACCAAAATTTAAGTTTTGATACTACACTACTGGTACTAAATCCGTCGTTGACAACAAAACGAGTGTTTCCATCTGGCTTCCGAATAATGAGGCACACAACTTCTTCTCCTGGATTTAAGTGAATTTTCAAATTCTTAGCCATAGAATAACCTCCTAATTAAATAGAATTGCAATCATTATAATACAAAAAAACAAAAAAGGCTAATATTTTTTACTAAAATATAAAATAAAGTATTGACAAAACAAATGTGTGGTGTATAATAATACCAAACAAAGATTTGTACATACTAAAAACAATATTAGTTAAAATTTTATATAGAAAGGTTGAAGGATAAAATGATAACAACACTACATATAAAAA
The DNA here is from genome assembly GCA_944388625.1 of uncultured Clostridia bacterium. Classification (GTDB taxonomy): domain Bacteria; phylum Bacillota; class Clostridia; order TANB77; family CAG-508; genus CALXJM01. The sequence continues at coordinate 11,493 of CALXJM010000031.1, read as the reverse complement.
ACATAGGTATTATTGATGAGATTAATATTAATTTAAATTCCGGATTTAATGTTCTAACAGGAGAAACAGGTGCAGGGAAAACTCTAATAATGGATTCTATTGCCATTCTTGCTGGGGGAAGATTTTCCAAAGAAATGATTAGAAGAGGAGAAGAATATTCTTATGTGGAATTATGTTTTTATCTACCAAACAATCCTATGAGTATAGATGGCAACATAATTGTTTCTAGAGAAATTTATGCAAACGGAAGAAATTTATGCAAAATTAATGGTAGATTAGTAACTGTAAACGAACTAAAAACATTTATGGAAGATAAAATAGATATACATGGACAACATGAAAATCAAACATTGTTTAACACAAATTTTCATATAAAACTATTAGATGAATTTGCAGGAAAAGAAATAATAGATATAAAGAAAAAGTATCAAGAAAATTATCAAAAAGTACAAGAAATGAAAAAAGAAATAGAAAGAAACTATGGAGACGAAAAAGAGAAAAAGAGAAAACTAGACTTATTAACTTATCAAAAAAAAGAAATTGAAATGGCTCATTTAAGAGTAGAGGAAGAAAATGAATTAGATGTAAAAAGGAAAAAAATTTCGCATGCTGAAAAGATTGCCGAAAATTTGAATATAGCAAATCAAACAATTGGAGAAGAAGCTTTAGAGAATATTCAAATTGGAATTAAAAGTTTAGAAAAAATTGCTCAATTTAGTAATGAATATGAAACTTCTTACAATACTTTACAAGAAATTTATTATACAATGCAGGAATTGGCAAGAGATATTAATAATTTCAAAGAAGATTTAGAATTTGACGAAGAAGAAAAAATGGAAACAGAAGAAAGATTAGATGTTATTTATTCATTAAAAAGCAAATATGGAAACTCAATAGAAGAAATTTTAAATTATAGAGATGAAATTAAGGAAGAAATAGAAAAAATAGAAAATTTGGAGGGATATGTTCATAACTTAAAAATAATGGTACAAGAAAAAGAGGAACAAATGAGAGAACAATGTGAAATATTACACCAACATAGAGAAGACGCAGCAAGAAAACTAGAAAATAAAATAAACGAAGAATTAAAAGATTTAGAAATGAAAAACGCATGCTTTTTAGTTCAAATAACAGAAACAGAAGATTTTACAATAAATGGAAAAGAAAAAATTGAGTTTCAAATAATTCCCAATATAGGAGAAGTTGCAAAAGCATTATCAAGAATTGCATCTGGCGGAGAAATATCAAGAATTATGTTAGCAATAAAAAAAGTTTTAGCTGATGTAGATGAAGTACCGGTTTTAGTATTTGACGAAATTGATACTGGAATTAGTGGAAAAGCAGCAAGTAGAGTAGCAGAAAAAATGAAAGAAATTGCAAAAAAACATCAAGTATTATGTGTAACCCATTTAGCAAGTATCGCAGCCAAAGGTGAGCATAACTATTATATACATAAAATAGAAGAAAAAGGAAGCACAAAAACAAAAGTAGAAACTTTAAAAGAAGAAGAAATAATTAAAGAAATTGCAAGAATTGCAACAGGGGAGATTACAACAATAGCACTAGAGCACGCAAGACAATTAAGAATAAATGCTTGAAAAATAAACACATTTCCTACAGATTAAAACATTTAGGCTTTACAGATATACAAAATTAGTATATAATAATACTAATTTTTAAGGGCATTACAGTAATCAATTAGGAAGGGATGATATAAATGGAAGAAAATAAGCAAGAACAAGAGATAGACATGAATCATTTGATGAAAATTCGAAGAGAAAAATTAGAAGAATTGCAACAGCAGAAAAAAGACCCATTTACAATTACAAAATTTAATAAAACACATAGTAGTGGAGAAATAAAAGACAATTATGAAACTTTAGAACAAAAAGATGTTACCATTGCAGGAAGATTAATGGCAAAAAGAATTATGGGAAAAGCTTCTTTTTGTCATATTCAGGACGAAAAAGGTAAAATACAGTGTTATGTTAGCACAAATGATTTAGGGGAGGAAAACTATAAAGAATTTAAAACTTACGACATAGGAGATATTGTTGGAATTACAGGATTTGTTTTTAAAACTAAAACAGAAGAAATTTCAGTTCATGCAAAAAAAATCACTTTGCTTGCTAAATCTTTAAGACCACTACCAGAAAAATTCCACGGATTGAAGGATACTGATTTAAGATATAGACAAAGATATGTAGACTTAATTGTAAATCCAGAAGTAAAAGAAACTTTCTTACTAAGAACTAAATTAATAAAGGAAATTAGAAGAATATTAGATGAAAAAGGATATCTAGAAGTAGAAACCCCTATTTTAAATACTATACTTGGCGGAGCTAATGCGAGACCATTTATTACACATCATAACACATTAGATATTGATATGTATTTAAGAATAGCAAATGAGCTATATTTAAAAAGATTGATTGTTGGTGGATTTGAAAAAGTATACGAAATGGGAAGAATGTTTAGAAATGAAGGAATGGATATAAAACACAACCCAGAGTTTACTTGTATTGAGTTATATTCTGCATATCAAGATTACCATGACATGATGGATATAACTGAAGAAATAATTTCTACTATGGCAAAAAATGTATTAGGAACAACTAAGATTACATACCAAGGCACAGAAATAGATTTAACACCTGGATGGAGAAGAATTACAATGATAGACAGCATCAAAAAAGAAACTGGTATTGATTTTAATGAAATTAATACAGATGAGGAAGCAATGCAAGTAGCTAAAAAGCTGGAAGTAGAAATAAATCCAATAAAAATAACAAGAGGAGAAATTATTAACCAAATTTTTGAAGCAAAGGTAGAAGAAACACTTATTCAGCCAACTTTTATATGCGACTATCCAGTAGAGGTATCTCCTCTTACCAAAAGAAAACCGGAAGATAAGAGACTAACAGAAAGATTTGAATTGTTTATCGGAGCTAGAGAATATGCTAATGCATATTCAGAACTAAATGATCCAATTGATCAATATGGCAGATTTTTAAAACAAGTAGAAGCACGTGAAGCAGGAGATGAAGAAGCTAATATGATGGATGATGACTTTATTATGGCTTTAGAATACGGAATGCCACCAACAGGAGGATTAGGAATAGGAATTGATAGACTAATTATGCTTTTAACAGATTCTGCATCTATTCGTGATGTGCTATTATTTCCAACTATGAAACCTTTGAATTAATTTGACGGATTTTTAAAAATTCCAAAAGCTTATATAGGGGGCTTAGATTATGTCATTAAGAAAAGCAAAAGCGCATATACAAAAATACGGATTAGAAAATAATATAATGGAATTTTCTGTTTCATCAGCCACTGTTGAAGAAGCGGCTAAAGCAATAGGATGTAAAAATGAGGAAATTGCAAAAACACTATCATTTATAGTAGATAACAAGCCAATATTAATTGTAGTTTCTGGAAGTTCTAAAATAGATAATGCTAAATATAAAATAGAATTTCACTCAAAAGCAAAAATGATTCCTGCTGACGATGTTGAAAAATTAATTGGACATGCAGTTGGTGGGGTTTGCCCTTTTGGAGTAAACGAAAATGTGGATATATATTTAGACAATTCGCTAAAACAGTTTGAAATTATATACCCTGCTTGTGGAAGCTCAAATAGTGCAATTAAATTAACTATAGACGAATTGGAAAAAATGTCCAACTATAAAAAATGGGTGGATGTTTGCAAAATTGATCAATAAAATATAAAAAAGAGTTGATGTTACTTTGAAGTAAACTTTTTTGAAGTTCGCTTCAAAATTTTCAATCAACTCTTTTTTGTACTAAAAAATTTATCGATATATTTTTAAAATTTTTAAACTTTTTAGAACAATAAATAATCTAATAAATGTAAGTAAAAATAAAAAAACTAATAAACATAACAGAAAAGAGGAACAAAATGAAAACTAATGATAATGTAAAAAAAGGAAATTCTAAAATATTTATTTTTATAATAATATTAATTACAATAATTTTATTACTAATATCACTTAATATTACAAAAATTTTAATTTCAAATTTAAATAAAGATAAAATAACAAATATAGATATAAAAACAGAAGATATTATATCAAATAGTGTAAAAAAAACCGATAATGAAATTATAGAAAAAGATATTAATGAAATAACAAATATTAAAGAAGAGAAAAACAACACAACAGATAAAGAAATAGATATAAAAGAAGAAAGTACGGAAAAAAGCGAAAACGAATTAAATAATAAAAAAACTAGAGAATTTAAAGAAAATGTAGCCTTTATAGGAGATTCAAGAACACAAGCTTTTTTAATGTATACAGGACTAAATAATGTCACAGATTATACTAATATAGGACTTATGGTAGATACAGCAGTTACTAAAAAAATCGTAACAAATAGTAGCGGAGAAAAAATAACACTACTAGAAGATTTGAAATATAAAAATATTGATACAATATATATTATGTTAGGAATAAATGAATTAGGTTGGGTATATAGTAGTATATTTATTAAAAACTATGAAGAATTAATAGATAAAATAAAGGAGATAAAGCCAGATTGCGAAATTATATTACAATCGATTATACCTGTCACAAAAACAAAATCTGATAATGACAGTATATACAATAATAATAGAATAACAGAATATAATACTTTAATTAAAGAAATGGCTAATAGAAAAAAAATCAAATTTATTGATTTAGTTCCAGTTTTAGCAGATGAAAGTGGTAATTTGCCAGAAAATGCAAGCCCTGATGGGATACACCTTAATAAAGAATATTGCTTAAAATGGTTAGAATATTTAAAAAATAATTAAAACTTGATTAGGAGAAATATAAAATGAAAAAAAGTATGATAATAATAGCAGTAATAATTGCAATAATTGTTGTAGGAATAGGAATTGCTTTTTCAAATATGGATAATAACATAAATGTGGATATACAAAAATTAGCTGAAGAATTAATTAATGCACAAATATTTGAAGATGATTTGAGCCCAATTGAAAGAGATAGTGTAATTAAAAAATATAATTTTAGTGATAAAAATATTAAAAATATCAATTCATATGTCGGAACAGGAGCTACATCAGAAGAAATACTAATAATAGAATTATTAAACAAAGAAGATATAAATACAATGAAAAAAATCATAGAGACCAAAATAGAAGAAAGAAAGATAGATTTTGAAAACTATTTACCAAAAGAAGTATATAAATTAGAAAATTATAATTTAGAAATCAGAGGAAATTATATAATTTTATGCATTTCAAGTGATTATGATAAAGCAAAAGAAATAATAGATATATATATTAATAGATAAAGGAAGTTAAAAAAGTGCAGGATGTAAAAGAAATATTAATAGATTATGTAAAAAACAATCAAGAAAAATTATATAGAATTGCATTTAGCTATTCAAAAAACGAGGAATCTGCATTAGATATTGTTCAGGAAGCAATAACAAGAGCATTAAAAAATATAGATAAATTAAAAGAAGAGAAATATGTAAAAACTTGGTTTTATAAAATACTAATTAATGAATGTTTACAATATATAAAAAAGAATAAAAGAATAATTACATGTGAATTACAAGAAATAGAGGACAAAATAGAATGGAATGACGATATAAATATTGATGACATTGAGTTATATAAACATATTCAAAATTTAAATGTAAAATTAAGAACTGTTATAATATTAAGATTCTTTGAAGATATGAAAATAGACGAAATAGCTAGGATAACTAAAACCAATGTAAATACAGTAAAATCGAGATTGTACAAAGCATTAAAAGAATTAAATAAATTAATTAAAGTTTAATATAAGGAAAGGGATAAAAGTGAAAAATATTGAAAGAGCAAAAAAAGTATATAATGCTATAAAAGTACCTGAACAAATAAGCTATGTGATAAATAAAAGTCTGTTAAAAGAAAAAAATAAGAAAAAACATATACCTAAATACATAAAATATGTAGTATCAACTGCAACATGCATGTTTTGTGCATTTATAGTTATGATTAATGTAAATCCTAGTTTTGCAACTAATATTTCAGAAATACCAATTATAGGAAATATAGCAAAAGTATTTACAATAAAAGAATATACGGAAGAAGATGAGGAAAAATTAATAAATGCCAAAATACCTGCATTGGAAAATACAGGAAACACAGAATTAGAGAAAAGAATAAACTATGAAATAATGTTAAAAATAAATGAAGTATTAGATGAAGCCGAGAAAAGGGCTGCAAAATATAAAGAAGCGGTTATTGAAACAGGAGGAAGAGAAGAAGATTATCAGCCGATAAATATACAAGTAGATTATAAAGTAGGTTATTCAAATGAAAAAATAGTATCATTTATAATATTAAAATCAGAGACTTTAGCAAGTGCATATACGGAAATGTATTATTATAATATAGATATAGAAAATGGAAAAAAGCTAAATTTAAGAGATATATTTGGAAACGAATATAAAGAAATAGTAAATGAAGCAATTTACAAAGAAATAGAAAAAAGAAGTAAGAATCAAAATAACATATATTTTACAGAAGAAAATGGTGGATTTAAAGGAATTGAAAATGAATATCAGAACTTTTATATTAATCAAGATGGAAAAGTGGTAATTGTATTTGAAAAATACGAAATAGCACCTGGATATATGGGAATACAAGAATTTATAATAGATAGACAGATACTTTAGAATTTAACTCTTACTATGCAAAGTATAGTAAGAGTTAAATTTTTATAAAAACTATATACATTATAAATAAGAAGCATGTTTTATATGATAGTAAAAAATGAAATAAACTAATTTGAAAAAATTGTGAAATAATTTGAATTTTTATGAAAGTATGATATAATAACAAGGATTACAAGCTAAAGAATTAAAATATAATTAGGGAGGTAACTATTGTTTAACTTTACTTTTGATAATAGAACAGTGTGGATTATAGTAGCTATTATGCTACTAGTGGGATTGATGACATTTTTACAAAGTGAAAATGGAATACTTGGATTACTATTTACAATACCAGGAGTGCTAATTGCAATTACTTTCCATGAATTTGCACATGCTTATGTAGCAGATAAATTAGGAGATACTACTCCAAGATCACAAGGAAGGCTAAATCTGAACCCTTTAAAGCATATTGACCCAATTGGTTTTGTATTTTTATTAGTAGCAGGATTTGGCTGGGGAAAGCCAGTTCAAATTAATAGTAGAAATTTTGACAGAAATATGCCCTTAACAAAAGCAGAAGCAATTGTGGCAGCAGCCGGACCAATTATGAATTTTATTTTAGCTTTTGTACTTTTAATTCTATCTTATGCTCTTTTAAGAATACCTGGATTTGGAGGGCAGATTGCTTATATTATTCAAATTATATTAAGCTATGCAATTGTTATTAATATCGGACTAGGAGTTTTTAATTTAATTCCATTACCACCTCTAGATGGTTCTAAAATATTAATACATTTCTTGCCATATAATAGTAGACAATGGTTTTGGGAAAATGAGAAAATATTTTATATTGTGTTTTTATTGTTTTGGGTAACAGGAATTTCAGGAACTCTTCTAACACCAATTTTTAATGCTGTGCTTGCAGGAATGGATTTTATTGTAGGTAGTTTATTTAGCTTATTTTAGTTGATTAATTTATTAAAAGGAGAATGAAATAAAAATGAAAAATACAATCATATTAGGAATTGAATCTAGCTGTGATGAAACCTCTGTAGCTGTTTTAAAAAACGGCAGAGAGATTCTTTCTAATGTGATAAATTCGCAAATTAAAATACACGAAATTTATGGAGGAGTAGTACCAGAAATAGCGTCTAGAAATCATGTAGAAGTTATTAATCAGGTGACAAAACAAGCTTTAAATGAGGCAAATATAACATGGAAAAATATAGATGCTATTGCATGTGCTTATGGGCCTGGATTAGTAGGAGCATTACTTGTAGGAGTATCATATGCTAAAGCATTAAGCTTTGCACTAGATAGACCACTAATAGGAGTAAATCATATAGAAGGACATATTGCAGCAAACTATATTGCACATATGGAACTAGAGCCTCCTTTTATATGCTTAGTAATTTCTGGAGGACATACACACTTAGTTTATGTAAAAGATTATACAAAATTTGAAATCTTAGGAAAAACAAGAGATGATGCTATTGGAGAAGCTTTTGATAAAGTAGCTAGAATAGTTGGACTAGGATACCCAGGTGGACCTAAAGTGGACAAACTAGCTTTAGATGGAAAAGCAATTATTAAATTACCAAAAACTCATTTTGATAATTTAGATTTTAGTTTTAGTGGATTGAAAACAGCTGTTTTAAATCTATATCACAAAGAACCAAATATCAATAAAGCAGATTTATGTGCTAGCTTTGAAAAAGTAGCAACAGAAGTATTAGTTGAAAACACTTTAAAAGCAGCCAAACAATTGAACGTATCCCAAATTGCTTTAGCAGGAGGAGTCTCAGCTAATAGTTATATACGTAAAGAGTTCATCAAATTAGAAGAGGAATATGGGATACATGTATATTATCCAGAAATTGCATTATGTACAGATAACGCAGCTATGATAGCTGCTGCTCGGATACTATAAATATATAGATGGACAAATATCAGACTTAACATTAAATGCTGTACCAAATTTAAAAATAACAGATTAGAGAGAGGGAACAAATGAGCTTATATGCTATAGGAGATTTACATTTGTCTTTTGGAACTAATAAGCCAATGAATATATTTGGTGAAAATTGGAATAACTATGAAGAAACTTTAAAAAAAAATTGGCAAGAAAATGTAAATGAAGAAGATACTGTAATCTTACTTGGAGATTTTTCTTGGGCAACTTATTTAGAAGAAGCAGAACAGGACTTCTATTATTTAAATTCACTTCCAGGAACAAAAATCATGCTTAAAGGAAACCATGACTATTGGTGGGCGACTGTTAGTAAAATGAAAAAATTTTTGCAAGAAAAACAAGTAAAAAATATTGAATTTTTGTATAATAATAGTTATTTATATAAGGATTATATTATTGCAGGAACAAGAGGATGGTCTAATCAAGATGGAGAAGAAGACAGAAAAATAAAAAAAAGAGAAAAAATTCGTTTAGAATTATCTATTCAAAATGGAATAAAAAAGTATGGAAAAGATAAAAAAATTATTGTTTGTACACATTATCCACCATTCGGAGAAAAAACAGAAGAAACAGATTTGGTAGAAACAATGAAAAAGTACCATGTAGAAAAATGCTTGTATGGACATTTACATAGAATAGCACACGATGATGCTATACAAGGAAAAATAGATGGAATTGAATTTTTATTATTAAGTTCGGATTTTACAAATTTTAAATTGACTAAGATATTAGATTAACAAAATAAATTATATAATAAAAGATGAAGCTTCATATTGTAACTTCATCTTTTATTATATGATTTAAATTAATTATGTTTTTCACTGCTTTTAGCATATTTTTTCAATTTCTCATATGCTAAATAGTTAACTGTACCAGCAGGGAAGAGCCCATCTTTGTTAGCAGTACCAGCTGGCACGCCAGTTAGAATTTCAATACCTTCTTCGATGTTAGAAATAGCGTAAATATGAAATTTCTTATTTTTTACTTGCTCAATAAGTTCATCTGTCAGATGTAAATTTCTTACATTTTGTACAGGTATAATTACTCCATGAGAACCATCTAAGCCACGCATTTTACAAATTTGATAAAATCCTTCAATCTTTTCATTTACTCCGCCAATTGGCTGGATTTCACCTTTTTGATTGACAGAGCCTGTAACTGCTAAGGATTGATTAATTGGAATACCAGATAAGCTAGATAAAATTGCATACAATTCTGCACTAGAAGCGCTATCTCCATCCACACCGTTATATAATTGTTCAAAGCATAAACTAGCAGTTAAAGAAAGTGGCATGTTTTGAGCAAAAGTTTCACCTAAATATCCAGTTAGAATTAAAATTCCTTTAGAGTGAGAAGAACCCGACATATCTACTTCACGTTCAATATTAACTATTCCACTTTTCCCTACATAGGTATTTGCTGTAATTTTGGATGGTTTACCAAATGAATAATCACCGATTGTCATAACAGTTAGTCCATTGATTTCTCCTACTTTGAAGCCAGTTGTAGATATAAGTAAAGTATCTTCCTTAATCATTTCTAAATATTTTTCATCATATTTCTTTATTCTTTCTATTCTTTCATCTAGAGCTTTTTGAACAAATTCTTTAGTAACAATTTTTCGCTTTGCAAATTTTGCCCAGGTAGAAGCTTCGCCTATAATTTCTCCTATTTCATTAAATTTTGTAGATAGCTTTTCTTTATCATTAGCGAGTTTGGAAGAAAATTCGACAATTTTAGCAGTAGCAGATTTATCTAGTGGTAGCAAATTTTCTTTTTCGCAAAAACTACTTACAAATTTGGCAATTTTTAATATATTTTCTTCTGTTCTAGGAGCTGTTTCTTCAAATTCAGCTTTAATTTTAAAAAGCTTACGGAAATCGGAATCTAAAGATAAAAGTGTATAGTATAAATTAGAATCTCCTACAAGTAGCACTTTTACATTTAAAGGAATTGGTTCAGGCTTTAAAGAAACAAGTACCATAGAAGAACGTTGGTCAACTGTATTTTCTATACTCAATTCTTTTACTTTTAAGGCTTTCTTTAATGCTTCATAACAAATTTGGTTAGAAACTAAATCTTTAGCTTGTAGTAAAATATATCCTCCATTTGCTTTGTGAAGTAAGCCTGGCTTTAACATAGTATAATCAGTTTTTAAAGAGCCATAGTGATTTTCATATTCTAATCTACCAAAAATGTTGTGATAAGAATAGTTAGAGTCCATAATCACAGGAGAACCTTCTAAAGTACTATTGTCTACAAATAGATTAACTCTATAATTAAGCCATGGTTTAGGACTTTCTTGCCTTGGAGCAGCAGAGGCTTTGAAATCTTGCTCGTCTGCAAGGAATAGAGGAATATTTTTTAAAATATCATTCTTTATACTATCTAAAAATTTATTAATTTTTTTATTTCTTTTAAATTTGCTTTTAATATTAGTAATGTGCACATTCACTGTAAGAAGAGCAATATTTGATTGCCATTCTTCAATTTTTTTATCTGCTTCCTTTTCTATAGACTTAATTTCATTAATGGCAGCCATAATTTGTTCTTGTACAATATTAGACTTATCTTCAAATTGTTTTTTTATTTCAGGAGATAGCTTTTCAAAGTCCTCTTCATTAATAGTAGTGCCGTTAATAACGGGCATCATGTAAATACCATTTTGAGCAGTTTTTACTTGGAAACCATGTTTCATTGATTTTTGATTTAATTTTTCTAATAGAGTATTGCGCTTTTCTTCATATTCTTGTCTGATAAGAGTTTTTTCTTTTTCAAAATCTTCATTGTCAAATGTTCTTTTTATATCTAGTTTAATATCTTTTATAAAATCATCCATTGTA
>CALXJM010000030.1 GCA_944388625.1 uncultured Clostridia bacterium | reverse complement strand
AAACAATATCATTTTTGGTACTCTCTTTCAATATTTTATTTTCAATGTTGCTGTGACATATCTATCTTAAACCTATACTAAATGATGGCAATGTTAAAACTCTACTTTCTTGGCTAAATATTCTTGTAATTCTTCTATTTTTATTCTTATTTGTTCCATAGTATCTCTGTCACGAACTGTTACACATCCATCTGTTTCTGTTTCAAAATCTACAGTTATACAATAAGGTGTTCCTATCTCATCTTCTCTTCTATATCTTTTTCCTATGCTTCCAGCTTCATCATAGTCACACATAAAATATTTTGATAGCATCTGATAAATTTCTTCTGCTTTTCCAGATAATTTTTTGGATAATGGCAATACTGCTGTCTTATATGGTGCTAATGCTGGATGCAATCTAAGAACAACTCTGCTATCATTTTCTCCTATTTTCTCTTCTTCATAAGCATTACATAGAAAAGCAAGTAAAACCCTATCACATCCCAAAGATGGCTCTATACAATAAGGCACAAATTTTTCGTTTGTTTCGATATCTAAATATGTAAAATCTTCTTTTGAACATTCCATATGCTTTTTTAAATCATAATCTGTTCTATCCGCAATTCCCCATAGCTCTCCCCATCCAAATGGAAATAAAAATTCAATATCTGTAGTTCCTTTACTATAGAATGATAGTTCTTTTTCTCCATGGTCTCTCATACGAATATTTTCTTCTTTCATTCCTAAAGATAATAGCCAGTTTCTGCAAAATTCTTTCCAGTATTTAAACCATTCTAAATCTGTATCTGGTTTGCAGAAAAATTCTAATTCCATTTGCTCAAATTCTCTAATTCTAAAAATAAAGTTTCCTGGTGTAATTTCATTTCTAAAAGATTTTCCAATTTGTGCAATTCCTAATGGTAATTTTCTTCTTGTTGTTCTTAATACGTTTTTAAAATTTACAAAAATTCCTTGTGCAGTTTCTGGTCTTAAATAGATTTCTGATTTTGTGTCTTCTGTTACTCCTTGGAATGTTTTAAACATTAAGTTAAATTTCCTAATTTCCGTAAAATTCTGTTTTCCACAATTTGGACAAACAATTTTATTTTTGTTCATATACTCAATCATTTTTTCGTCTGGCCAACCATCCACAATTTCTACACAATCATGTTCTTTCATCCAATCTTCGATAAGTTTATCTGCTCTATGTCTTGTTTTACATTCTTTACAATCTATTAGTGGATCTGCAAATCCTCCAACATGTCCTGAAGCTACCCATACTTGTGGATTCATTAAAATAGCAGAGTCCAATCCAACATTGTATTTACTTTCTTGTACAAATTTTTTCATCCATGCCTTTTTTATATTGTTTTTAAATTCTACTCCTAGTGGACCATAATCCCATGCATTTGATAATCCTCCATATATTTCTGATCCTTGATAAACATATCCTCTGTTTTTGCATAAACTAACAATTTTCTCCATTGTTTTTTCACTCATAAATTCCGCCTCCTATGATGGTAAAACTTTATCAAAAAAATGTTCAAAAGTCAAGAGTAGTACATAAAGAGAAGATAGCAAAAGCTACCTTCTCTCTTAATGTTCTATTTATTTTAAAACAATGGTGGTATTAGTGACCATACCAATATTCCGCCTAATAACCAAATAATTTTTTCATTAGTAGTAAAAATATCTCCACTTTCTGCTTCTATTACATCATTATATGTCATTTCTACAATATAATTTTGAACATTATTCAATTGATAATTAATTCTAAATTCTTTTGTTTCGTCTGGCTTGAAATTTTCGATTTTCACATATTTAGTTCCTAAATTAATTCCTCTTTTACTATAGAAATCCACTTTTAAATTGATTTTTTCAATTGTACTACCAGTATTGTTTTTTACTGTTCCTATGATATAGCCATTAGCAGAAGTTGCTTTAGATTCTTTAATAGTTACTTTTGGTGATTCTGTTATAATTTTATAAGAGTATAGGTCATGGTAAGAGGTTTTTACAAATAAGTATGACATTACACTTACAAATACAAAAAATGCAATAAATAATAATAAATAAATTAAAAAAGTTTTCATTCTGCTCATACTGTTTCCTCACATTTCATATTTTTCTCATTTTTTGTATTATATCACAGTATACATAAAATGTAAATATGAATAATTTTTTCAATTTATTATCTACAATATTTTAATGAATTTAAAATTTCTTTTCTTAGTATTCTTTTAATTGTTATGGTAGTTGTAACTCCTATTATTATAATAGAAATACCAACTATATAAAAACATTTTATAAAATCTATTTTTTTAGGAATTTGGCTTACATTATAAAGCATTTTTTGAATTTCTCTTTGTGTAATTCCGCTTACCTCTTTATTTATGTAATCATTTATCCCCCATTCTGCTATTCCATTTAAAATTATAAATAAAAAAATTGACAATATTATGCCTAAAAATAGCAAAAGTAAAATTTCTAATTGCTTTATTCTTAAGATTTGATTATTAGTATATCCTATTGCTCTATAGATTCCAATTTCTTTTTTGTCTTCTATTACCTTTTGAATACTAATTAAAAAAATTATGCTTATACTTAAAAAATAAGTTACTATTTTCATTACTTCTATAATTCCTTCAATTTTATTCATGGTAGTACGATTAATCAAAGTATAGATATTTTTCCTAATAGGTGCTTCTTCTTCTATTTGTTTGTCTACTAGTGTTTGGATGAGCTGTCTCCAAACAATTCCCAGTTCTTTTATTTCTGTCCAAACTGTTTCTATGTTTTCCACTTCATCTACAGTTACAACTACACTACTACTTTTTTCTTGGTTTTTGCTATCTTTTATATTTTTTATTGTGTTATTATGAACATATAAAACATTTGGGGCATTATAGATTTTTTCAGCATCATAAGTTCCTATTACTTTAAATATATATTTTTCTTCTCCATCTCTAATAGTTATATTTTCCCCTACTAAGTTTTCTCCATTTATGCATTCTGTATCATAAATTTCGTATTCCATATTCCAAGTAGCATAAATTTTTTTAGGAATAATAACCTCATTTAATATTCCTTCATGAAATTTTTCTCCAATTAGTTCGTTTCCAATTATCTCATTTGTTGTTCCTTCTATTTCTACATACCCTGTGTTTTCTTCTGTTATGAATTCGTCACAATTACCATACAAATTCATATAGCTTGAATTTATAATTTGTTCTATATTATTTGCATGCGAAATAGTTCCTATTTTATCTATAATTTCTTCTTCTGTATATTGTTTATTATTATAGTCAATCTCCAATTGTCTACAAGCGACATTAATTTGTAAACTTTCCTGATATTTGTTTAATGATGTTTCTATTAAATTAGAAACAAGTCCTCCAAAAAAAATTATAGAAATAACAAGAATAACTACTAGGCTTTTAAATTTATTACGTTTTATTTTATAATACGCCAGCCAAAAATAATCCTTTTTTTTCATATTTATTTCCCACTTTTCCACATTTTCTAATACAAATTTTTCGATAATTCTCCATTGTTCATTTCAAATATTTTATCTGCATACTCTTTTATTTCTGGATTATGCGAAACAACAATTACGCATTTCCCTCCTAGACTTAGTTTTTTTAATATTTCAAATATAATTTTTTCATTTTCTTCATCTAAATTTCCCGTTGGTTCATCTGCTAGTATTACTTCTGGTTCATTTGCCAGAGCTCTTGCTATAGCAACTCTTTGTTCTTCTCCACCAGATAGTTCTCTCGGGAATCTATTGGCTTTATCACCTATATCTAACATTTCTAATAATGCTCTCACTTTTTCTTTTCTCTTTTCCTTAGTATATTTTTCATTAATAAACATCGGTAGTAATATATTTTCATTTACTTTCAAGTTTTTGTTTAAATTAAAACCTTGAAAAATAAATCCTATTTCCTTCATTCTTAGTCTTGACTTTTCTTTATCATTTAATTGACTTACATTCTTTTCGTTAAAATAAATGCTCCCTTTTGTCAAAGTGTCCATTAAGCCTATGTTGTATAAGAGTGTAGATTTTCCAGAACCAGAACGACCAATAATTGCATATATTTTTCCGGCTTCGAATTCTACATTTACATTTTTTAGTGCTTGTACTATTTCACTCTTCTTTTTATATTCTTTCCATGCATTTTCTACTCTTATTTTTACCATACTTTTCCTCCTATTATGTTCTATCAGAAATATATTTTATTTTGTTTATCTGTAAATACAAGATTATTCCCAAAGTAAATATAATAAGACTAACATATGCAAATGGTTTTATATTCCAATTGTTTAACATATAGTCCTTATAATTTTCTATTCCATAATTGAAAAGCAGTGTATCTATAATAGGTGCAAGTAGTAATGCAATCATTTGAGAAAGTATATAAGCAATTATTACAAATATTATAATTTTTACTAGCATAATCTTCCAAATCTCGCCATTAGTATATCCTATTGCTTTCAAAACCATATTATCTGCTTTTTCATCTTTTAACAAGTTTATGCTAAAAAGTAATAGTATAATTGTAGTCAATATATTAAGGAATAAATTTACAAAGCTAGCAAATTTTTGTATGTACTGAGCACTATTAATTTGTATTTCAAATGCATCTTTTCCACCACCTAAAATATACCCCATATCATCTACTTGCTTTTTTACGTAATCAATATGCTTCCAGTTATCAACTGTTACAAGATACATATAGTGTTCTTCTGATATATTATTTAAGTATTTTTTTCTTACTTCTTCTACATATTTTATTTTTTCGATTTCCTTTGCTGCTTCATCTATTTGTTTTTGTTTTTCCTCATTCATAGCATTTAAAACCATTGTTTTTAAGTAGTCTTTCCCTTCCATTTGAAGTTCTATCCAATTTCCTATATAATCTTTTATACAAAATGTTATAATACTAATAGCTAGAGCAATAATTATTATAGCTAAATGTAAATAAGTAGTTTTTTTTCTAAAAAAAGCTTGTATGGATTTTTGATACATTCTTTCTCCTCCACATTTTTTATTATATTGTAAAAGGTATTATTAATAAAGCATTAATAATACCTTTAATTTTATTTTTTAATAAGATATATATCCGCTAATATATTGTGTAGTATTTTTTAATGTACTAAAATACACATATACTGTTCCATGCCCGGTTAAATCTGCTGCACTCCAGCCAATAACCGATCCACCGGGATATAGAGTTTTTGATACCCCTATAACTTCATTTGTTTTTGCGTCAAACACTCCAACTAATACTGCATTATTTCCAGTAACTGATGCATTTACTATTAATCCAGCTCCATTGGTTCTGCTTAAATTAGATGTCTGATATGAGCGTGTAAAATAAAAGCCAAGTTCATATGTAGCTGCCTTTGGTTGAATATTTTCTATAATTGCTATTCTTTCATCTTCTACAGTTAAGTTTTTTACAATTTGTTTTTCTTGCATTGTTACATCTCTAGCTAAAGTTTTTATAGGTATACACATGATGATTGTAGCAAATGCCATTACATAGACAATTGTTTTTGTTAAATTAACTTTTAACATTTTCATCATACCTTTCTTATTAATATTTACCTAAGATGATTTTATTATATATTTTTGTTATTTGTAAATCAATCTTTTTTTTATTTTTTATTTAATTTTCGACATGCTTTTTTAGACATAATTCGACATTTTTTTAATTTTATTTGTATGCTTTTATACTATCTCAATTATTTTATCTAAATATATAGAATAAATGTATGTTTCATCTACTTTTCTTTTCCATGCCTTTTCAATAGCTGTTTTATATAATTCCAGTTGTTTACTATATTTTTCTATTAGTGTTTCTTCTTTTTCTATATAATCGGTTTTGTAGTCTACTAGAACAATTTTGTTGTTTTCGTCTACAAAGTATAAATCTATAATTCCTTGGACTAAAATTTTTTCATTACTATTTTCTCCGTAAATTTCTTTTGCTTTTAAATTCAGATAAAATGGTTGTTCTTTATAAATTTCTTTTGCTTTTGATGCTCTTTTAATTAAGTCAGATTGCATAAATTTTAGTATTTTCTTTTTATCTATTGCTTTTACTTGGTTTGGAAGTATAATCTTATTTGCTACTATTTTTTGAATAAGTTCTTCTAAACTTTTTTCAGTATATGCTTTTCTAAAATCTAGTTTTTGAATGCATAAATGCATTAAAGTTCCCTTTTCTGCACTTGTTAATTTTTCTGTATCACTTAAAAATTGTGGTTTTTTAATTGTTTTTGTGCTCTTCTCTTCCTCTTTCAATCTTCCTACCGAAGTTTTACCTTCAAGTTTTGTATCTGTTTCATATGGATATTTCCAAGTTAAACTCTCATCTATTTTTTGATATATTTCTTTTTCCTTTTTTATTTTTGAAATTTTTTTAGGTATTGGTTCTATCTTTGCTTCTTTCTCTAGAATTTTTTCTTTTTTATGCACTTTTGCCTGAATTAATTCTTGGATTATTTCTTTATGCTTGAGTTGTACTAATTCTATCCAATCCAAATATGTTTTATATTTTTTTACAATAGTTGGGTTGATTTTTTCTGCATTTATATCATTGTCTAATAATTCTTCTTTTTCTTTCATAGCTGCTTCGTAATCTTTTTGTACTCCTGTTATAATAATCTTTTCTTTTGCTCTTGTTAGTGCTACGTAAAGAACTCTCATTTCTTCTGCCATTACTTCATTTTTAGTTTTGATTTTAATTGCTTCTTTAGCTAATGTGCTATATTCTATTCGTCTTTCATAATTAATATATTTAGGGCCAAATCCTAGTTCTTGATGCAATAATACTGGTTCATTTAAGTCTTGCAAATTAAATTGCTTTCCTGTGCCAGATAGGAATACAACTGGGAATTCTAATCCTTTACTTTTATGAATGCTCATAATGCGAACTACATTTGCATTTTCTCCAATTAGTTTAGCACTTCCTAAATCTCCATTACTTTTCTTTAGATTATCTAAAAATCGAATGAAATTAAATAATCCTTTAAAGCTTGCACTTTCATATTCTTTTGCCCTTTGGAATAGCATTTTTAAATTTGCTTGTCTTAATTCTCCATTTGGCATTAAACTCACATAATGATAATATCCTGTGTCTATGTAAATTTGCCATAATAGTTCATCTAGTGGAACATAGTTTGATTGTTCTCTCCATTTATTTAAATTATTTAAAAATACATCAATTTTCTCTTTTATATCACTTTCTCTTAATTGTTTCTTTAAAACTGAATCGTAAAAACTGTTTATTCTATCTTCTAAACGAATTTCAATAAGTTCATTATCTGTAAAATTTCCTATTGGAGAACGCATAACCGTTACTAATGGAATGTCATTATATGGATTATCTAAAATTTTTAGTAATGATATTATTGTATTTACTTCAATTGTTTCTAAATACTCACTAGAAGTGTCACTAAAAACCGGTATGTTTAAATCTGTTAGAGCTTTTTCATAGATTGGTGCTACAATTTTAGTAGATCTAAGTAAAATAACAATATCTTTATAATTTATTTTTCTATAATTTTTCTTTTTATCACACACATAATAGTTTTCATTTGTTAGTTCTTTAATTTTTTCTGCTACAAATTTTGCTTCTAATTCTGTATTTTCTATTGGTTCTTCCTCATCCACTTGCTCTTTATCTTCATTTTCTTTTAAATCTATAATATGTAGCTCGGTTTTTCCTGCATAGTTTATGTCTTGCTCTGGTTCTGCATATGGCTCTCCTAAATTTAAATACTCTTCTTTTGTATATTCAATATCTCCCATTTTTTTTGACATAATATCTTGGAAAATTTGATTGGTAATTGAAAGTACATTTTCTCTGCTACGAAAGTTTTTAAAAAGTTGTATTTTTTTTCCTCCATCTTCTTTATCAGATGTATATGTAGCATATTTATATAAGAACAGTTCTGGACATGCTTGTCTAAATTTGTAGATGCTTTGTTTTACATCTCCAACCATAAAAATGTTGTTTTCTTTTGACACAGAATTTAAAATATATTCTTGCACATAGTTACTATCTTGGTACTCATCTACCGCAATTTCTATAAATTCCTTTTGATATTTTTTTGCTACTTCTGTTTGTACATAATTACCATTGTTATCTTTTTGAATTAAGATTTTTAATGCATAATGTTCTATATCGTTAAAATCTATTATGTTTTTTTCTTTCTTTTTAACTTGATATTTATTGTTAAAAGCTAATACTAATTTTTTTAGTGTATTCAAAATAGGATACATTGATTTTATATCTTCATTTGCTTCTTTTGAAGTGTAAAGCATGATTTTATTTACTTTTTTTGTATATTCTTCTTTTATCTGTTTTCTTGCTTCTTTTACATTTTCTTTTAGTTCAGAATTATTTTTTTTGTCCGTCGGCCATCTTTGCCATTCCATTTCATTTATAGCTTTATATCCGCTATCCCAAAAAGTTAAATTTTGTTTTATAACTTCTAATCCTTTTATGTCTTCTTTAATTACTTCTTCGTATTTTAATAATTCTTCTTTTTTTAACTTATTCTTTAATATTTCTAATTTTATCAAACTACTTTCTGTTATGTCTCTAATTTCTTGTAGTAACACTGTGCCCCATTTTGTTTTAGAAAAATCTTGTTCAGTATTTTCTATATTAAAATATTCTACTTTTTCCTCTATCCAATCTTCAGGAAATGGATTACTTTGAATATATCGATAAATTTCTAGTAACAATTCTTTTAATGGTTCGTCTCCACGATAAGTAGTATACATTCGAGTTGCCTCTAAGAAGTCTTTATCTTGCTTTTGATATAGCTCTTCAAATAAGTCTTCCATAGCTTCTAATTTTAACAATTCTATTTCTTGTATATCTCCAATTCTAAAGTTTGGTGATATATCAATTTCGTAAAAATTATTTTTAATAATTTCTAGGCAAAAAGAATGTATGGTACATATATGTGATTTATTGAGTAATACTGTTTGCTTTTGTAAATTCAAATCATTTGGATTTTCTTCTAATTTTTTATAAATAGCATTTAATACTCTTTCTCTCATTTCACTTGCTGCTGCATTGGTAAAAGTTACAACTAGTAATTTATCTATATCTATTTTTTCTGTAGTTATTTTTTGAATAATTCTTTCTACTAATACCGCTGTTTTTCCGCTTCCGTGCGGCAGCAGCTACTAAAATATTCCTTCCTTTTTCATAAATTGCTTGTTCCTGCTCTTCTGTCCATTGGTTTGGCATGAGTTCCTCCTTGTTCTGTTTTTTGATAAATTAGTTTTATATATTATTAATCACTACAAACTACTTTTATTAATTATATAAATATTCTATATTTTTTTCAATTTTTCACTTATATTTTTTAATATTTTATACAAAATAAAATATTAAAGGAGGTTTAAATATATTATGAAATCTACTATTGATATTTTAAATGAAGTTCATAAAGGTTTAGTTATGGGAATGGAATCTATTTCTGTTATTTCCTCTAAAGTTGGTGATGGAAATTTTAAAGATGATTTAAATTATCAGTATAAAGAATACAGTAAAGTTTTAGATAGGGTAAATAGTATGTTTAAAGAAAAGCATGAATATGCAGATGATACAAATCCTATGGAAAAAGCTATGGGATGGACTTCTATTCAATTTAGCACTATAAATGATAAAAGTAATTCTCATATTTCTGAGCTTTTAATTCGTGGAAATACTATGGGAATTATTGAAGGTGTAAAACTTTTAAATCAAAATCCAGAAGCTACTAATGATGTAAAAAATATTTTAAACGAATTTGTTAAATTGCAAGAAAATAATATTGAAAAATTGAAAACATATTTATAAAGTATATAGTAATATAAAAGAGCAGGCAATGCCTGCTCTTTCGCAAAGAGTTAAATTGGAAACACCTCCATTATTTGTTCTACTTCGTCATCCTTAAAAACTACTGCATTGTTCCAAATATAATTGAAAATGTAGCGCTGTTCTTTCATGGCAAAATCCCACTGTTCCACCGTAAAAGTTAGCAGTAGAGCTTTTTTCGTTGAAGTTTCCATGCAGTTCCAAAGACTTCGTTGGTGCATCATTGAAGTTTCTTTCCAAAGACCTTGCAACTTTTCTGGTTGCATGGCAGAAAGGAACCTTGTTCTGTCAGGTACATCTAGGCGTTTTAATAGCCACTTGCATTCTTTTACTCCGAGTTCAGAAACGAACATCTCTAAATCGTCTCTGTCTTCAGCCAAAAGAAGTGCCATCACAACCTTTTCTCTTGATTGAAGCTCTTGTCTCCAGTACGAAGCTGTCTCTTCCCATGTACTAATGCTGTTGAATTTCGCAAAGTTCACCTCAAACTCCTGACTTTGAATCCGTTTCCTCAAATTCCACAATTCTTTACACTCTGCCATGTTACGTCTCCTTTCTTTGCATTGTACAAGTGTACACCATTATTTTAACACATATTTACATAATATTCAAGTTTTGCAAAATACTTGCTTTTTCTTCCATATTATGTCATAATATTTTCTATTAGATGCTTTAATAGAAGGGATGTAGCATGAAAGAAAAATCTTTATATAAATTAGAATTTCATAAAATCTTAGATATACTAGCTTCTTATACTAATACTTATTTAGGAAAAGAGCTGGCTTTATCTCTTATTCCGTTTCAAGGAAGAAATAAAATACATATTGCTTTATCAGAAACCCGAGAAGCAACAATTTTGCTTCAAAGAAAAGGAAATATTCCTTTAAAAAATGTTTCTGATGTTACAGAATCGTTAAAATCTTTAAGAGTGTCATCTACTCTCTCTTCAAAACAATTATTGGAACTTGGTAATATTTTAAATATTTCTCGCCAACTAAAAGACTATTTTGCACTTAATATTGGTCTGCAAGATGTTTTTAAGACTATGGAAATTTATTTTTCTAGTTTATATTCTAATTTTTCTATTGAAAATGCTATTTTTTCTTGTATTATAGATGAGAATACTATAGATGATAAAGCTTCACCAGAATTATATACAATTCGAAAAGAACAAATTAAAATCTCTCAACAGATTAAGGAAAAATTGGATTTTTATTTGCATTCTTCTAAGTATGCAAAATATATTCAAGAAAGTATTACTACTATCCGAAATGAACGTTTTGTAATTCCTGTAAAAGCAGAGTGCAAACAAGAAATTAAAGGATTTGTTCATGATATTTCTTCTACTGGTTCTACTGTTTTTATAGAACCTCTTAGTGTTTTCGAATTAAACAATCATCTAAATGAGCTAAAAATAGCTGAGGGAATTGAAATTGAAAAAATTTTGCAAAAGCTGAGTAGTTCATTTTATCCTTTAGTTGAAGAACTTGAAAATACTTTTCATGCTATTGGAAAAATTGATTTTATTTTTGCTAAAGCTAAATATGCACTTAATATACATGCTACTGAACCTGTTTTAACCGAAAATCCTATTGTCAAACTTAATCAAGCAAGACACCCTTTAATTGCAAATGAAAATGTAGTTCCTATTGATATTTCCATTGGTGACAGCTTTTCTACCTTGGTTATTACAGGTCCAAATACAGGTGGAAAAACAGTTGCTCTAAAAACAGTAGGATTACTTACTTGTATGGCAATGAGTGGTCTATTTATTCCAGCTCGTGAAAGTAGCAAAATTTATCCTTTTGAGCATATTTTCGTTGATATCGGTGATGAGCAAAGTATAGCTGACTCTTTGAGTACTTTTTCGTCTCATATGACTACTATTATTGATATTGTAAATAGTGCAACTCCAAATAGTCTTGTTTTGTTAGATGAATTAGGTTCTGGAACTGATCCTGTAGAAGGCGCAAATTTGGCTATTAGTATTCTAGAATATTTGTATTCAAAAAAGTCATTAACTATTGCTACTACTCATTATCCGGAAGTTAAAAATTATGCTTTAGTAACTAATGGATTTGAAAATGCAAGTTCAGAATTTTCTCTTGACACTCTTACTCCTACATATAGATTGTTGCTTGGAGTTCCCGGAAGGAGTATGGCTTTTGCAATTAGTGAAAAACTAGGATTAAAAAAAGAAATTTTAGATAATGCAAAAAGCAAAATGAATGTCTCACAAATTAATATAGAAGAATTACTAAAAAGTATTTATGATAGTAAATCAATCATTGAAGAAGAAAAAAATTCTATTCAAGAAAAATCTCGTCAAATTGCTATTTTGGAAAACTCTTATAATAAAAAACTTTCTCAATTAGAACAGAATAAATCTGAACTAATAGAAAAAGCAAAATTAGAGGCAAGAAATATTTTACTTGAAGCAAAAAAAGAAGCTAGTTTGGCTTTAAAAGAAATTTCTCATGCTTCTTCTAAAGAGATAAATCAAAAACGTAAAGAGTTAAATGAAAAAATTCAACGTTTAACTCCTGTTATACATTCAGATGTGTCTAACTCTAATTTTTTAAAAAATGAGGATTTGTCTATTAACATGCATGTATTTGCTTCTACTCTTGGTCAAAATGCAATTTTGCTTTCATTGCCAAACAAGTCTGGAGATGTACAAATTCAAATTGGTAATGTAAAAACTAAAGTAGCAGCTTCAAGTTTGCAAAAGCTAAATATTTATAAAGATGATGTGCCTATATCTTCTAGTAGAGTAAAATCAAGTTCTTTTGACATAAAGTCAGTATCTTCAGAAGTTAATGTAATTGGTAAAAACGTGGAAGAAGCTACTTTTATTATTGACAAATATTTAGACAATTGTATGTTAGCTAGAATTTCTCCTATACGAATTATTCATGGAAAAGGAACTGGTGCTTTACGTAATCGGAATTCATGCATTTTTAAGAAAGCACCCTCATGTAAAATCTTTCCATATTGCTTCTATTGGAGAAGGCGATATGGGTGTAACTATTGTTGAATTACAATAAGAAAAGCAGAAGAATTTATTTTCTTCTGCTTAAGTTAATTAATCTTGGTTTACTTCTTTTAATAATTCTAATTGTGATATGAGCAATGATTCCATTTTTGCTTTATAAATATCAAATTGCTTTTTCACATCTTCTAATTCTTTTTTCTTTGTTGTAATTTGAGCATTTAACTCTTCTACTGCCGTTTTAGCACTTGCCTCTGCATCTTTAATGATTTGATCTGCTTGCTGTTTTGCCACATTTTTTACTTCTTCTGCAGTAGATTGTGCCATAATAAGAGTTTCCTGCAATGTGCCTTCTATTGTTTTATATCGTGCCATACCAGCATTTAGCTCTTCAATTTTACTATTTAAGTCATTTAATTCTTTATACATTCTTTGGTATTCAACGGTTACTTCATCTAAAAAGTCATCTACATCCTCTACATTATATCCATTAACCATTTGTTTTGAAAACTTTTTATTTTCAATATCTAGTGGCGTTAGCATATTTTACCTCCTGCTTTTCATTGATTAATCATTGTTTTTAAGCCATGATACAGAAAGTTTACTTTTTATTTCTTCTCTTGCCATATCATTTACAATTTCATAGTTGTATGGTGCTACTAAAAAGATAGAATTTGATATTTTCTCAATATGTCCATCTAGTGCATGCACACCTCCACTTATAAAATCTACAATTCTTCTTGCTACGTCTTTATTTACATATTCTAAGTTTACAATTATAGATTTTTTTTCTTTAAGTAAATTACATATATCTTCTGATTGTTCAAATGTTGTTGGTTTAGCAATTTTCATTTTAACTTGCATTTGTGGCATTGTTACAATTTTACTTTTTCGCCCTAAACCAAATATTTTTCTATCATCATTTTCTTCATCGTAATTTTCTTCATATTCATCTGTATATCCATCTACTTCTTCGTTTTCTTCTTCTTCCTCTGCGTTTGTATCTACCCCAAATAAGTTCCAAATTTTATTCATTACTGCTCCTGCCATTTTTTACCTCCTACTATTTCTCCTTGGTCTTCGTTTTCTATAGTATCTATCTTTTTCAAAAAATTGTCAATACTTTTT
>CALXJM010000029.1 GCA_944388625.1 uncultured Clostridia bacterium | reverse complement strand
GATAAAAAATAGAAATATAAGAGCATAAAATGTAAAAAACTTTTTCTTATTTGCTACCTTGAAACGACAAAAACTTTAGAACAAAAACAGTAAAATTTAAGAAAAAGTACGAGGTGGTAGAAATGTTTCAAAATATATCAATAGAAGATGTAGATGAAAAAGAAGACACAAAAGAGGAAAAGAGAGTAAACAAAATACAAAAGTGGAAGAAATTATTTGGCATAAGAAATTGTATTATTTATCTACTTTCTTTTTTTATCTCTACAGTCTCATTAGGAAATTTCATAGCACCATTTGGATTAGCTATGTTTGCTGCTGCTTGTAGTAACGAAATTCCAGCAGGAATAATTTATATTGCTTCGGCAATTGGTGTTGTTGTGGGATTTGGAAAAGAAAGTCTACTTTCTTTTATTCTTACATCTTTAATATTCATGTTTGCAGTTTTATTATTTAAACCTAATATAGAAGATAGCACAAGAAATGAAAAAAGAAAATTAGGATTACATTTATTTTTTTCATATTTGTTAGTACAAGTTATGGGATTATTTTTAGGACGATTTTATTTATATGATGTATTAAGCGCAATTGCAATCAGTTTAATAGCATACATTTTTTATAAAATTTTCAGTAATAGTCTAACATTTATAAAAGAATATGGAGAAAAAACTGTATTTACTGTTGAAGAAGTAATGGCGGTTAGTGTTCTATTTACAATTGCTTTTTCCGCATTTGGAGATTTTGAAATTGCGAATTTCTCTATAAAAAATATTGCATGTATTTTAATGGTACTTGTATTAGGATGGAAAAATGGAATTCTTGTAGGAGGAACTGCTGGAGTTACAATAGGAGTACTCCTTGGAATTATAGGTGGAGAAAACATAGCTTTAATAGGAGCTTATGCAGTTTCACGGAATGATAGCAGGTTTATTAAACCGTTTTGGAAAAATAGGAGTTATTATAGGCTTTGTATTAGGAAATGCTGTTTTGACTTATGTGATTAATGGTAATGTAGCAGAAATTATATACTTAAAAGAAATTATAGTTTCATCTATTGCTCTACTACTTATACCTAAATCTATAGATTTAAGTATTGAAGATTTAATTGGGAAAAATAAATTATTGCCAAACTATAAAGGAAGAATGCTAGAAGAAACTGGAGATACAGTATATAAATTAAATAATGTTTCAGAAACTATTGCAGAAATTGCAACAACATATAAGGAAGTGGCAGCTACTGTATTGGAAACAGACAAAGAAATTTATGAAGAAAACAGAAATTTATTTATCGACGAATTTTTAAATAATATAGCAGAATTATCTGATAGCATATTATATGATGACATAACAAATTTGGAAAATGGAATTTTAGATGATATTTTTCAAATTTTAACAGAAAAAGAAGAAATAGATTTGCAAGATTTAAGCCATGTACTAGAAAAAAGAAATAGTTATATACTAGGAATTAGTGATAGAAAAACAAATGAACAAATAGAAGATGACATAACAGAAATGATAAAAGCTATGAATTATACATATAAAATTAGTAAATTAAGTTTTGCATGGAAGCAAAAAATTAATGAAAACAAGAAAACACTTTCAGAACAATTAAATGGGGTATCTAAAGTTATTAATTCAGTAGCAGAAGAAATTAATGCTAAAACAGACAATAATAATGAAAAACAACAAGAAGAGATTCAAGTTTTACTAAGCCAAAAGGAAATTGAAATAACAGACATTACTATAAAACAAGAAAAAAACAAAAAATATGTTGTAACGATTTACACAAAACAAGAAGAAGAAGTGTCAGAAGACTTAAAAAAGATACAAAAAATAGAAGAAATATTAACTAAAACCCTAAAAGAAAAAATGATTTTACAGAAACAAAAAAAGCAAAAAAACGGAGCTCAAATTCAAATATATTCTTCAGAAGATAAATATACTTTACAAATAGGAATAGCCAAAACAACTAAAACTAACAGCAAAGTTTCAGGAGATAGTAACTTACATATAAAGCTTGATGATGGAAAATATTTGATAGCATTAAGTGATGGAATGGGTTCAGGAGAAGAAGCTAAGAAAAATAGTAGTATGGCATTAAAAATGTTAAAAAAATTATTAACCGTTGGATTTGACAAAGATGTATCTATGCAGTTAATTAATTCTACTTTATCTTTAAATAGTGGACAAGACATGTATTCTACTCTAGATATGTGTATCTTAGATTTATACAAAGGAAATGTAGAATTTATAAAAAATGGAGCTATGCCTACACTGATAAAGAGCGAAAAAAGTATAAAAACTGTAGAATCTATTTCATTACCAGCAGGAATTATGAGTCATATTGATTTAATAACTTATGACATGGATGTGCAAGCAGGAGATATAATGGTAATGTGTACAGATGGAATAATTGAATCAAAAACAGAAAATAGTAAATGGCTAGAAGAAATGTTAAAAAGCATATCAACTCAAAATGTGCAAAAAATAGCAGACTTAATTTTATCAGAAGCAATAGACAATAATTATGGAACTCCAAAAGATGATATGACAGTTATTGTAGCAAAAATAAGGTAAGCAATATGAATGAACTTGCAAAAAAGGTGAAACTTTCTCGTTTCACCTTTTTTGTAGAGAAAAATTCCTATAGTAGAATGAGAATTGCAAGAATTTAAGCTAATTTTACAATTGCGTGTAATTGACTTAAATCTTTGCTTTTCATAGTAATAATTTGTTCTCCATTTTCATTTTCTGCATAAAAGCAATTAATTGTATCACCTAGCATAGCACCATGTTTATACATAATTTCTACTGAAGAAAAATGGCGGTTTATAAATTCTTCTGGAAGTGCCTCTAAAGCAATTTGCAAATAATTGTTATTATTCACATGCCCATTAGTATCAATATCTCTTCGTAAAACAGAATAAGAAAAAGTAAGAGCTGAATTACTAGGTTCTTTTAATTTTGAAAATGGAGTATTAAAACTACATTTCTTTTCTGTACAAAAACAATCTATAATAGAAACTGGAATTTTTTCAATATGATTGGTTAATACATTAAATAAAACCCATTTAGAAGAACCTTTCACAATTAAATTTTCATTTTCATCATAAATTTCATAATCACGGTATGCATATAAACTATCAGAACCTCTAGACCAAGTTATTACATGTAATTTTTCATTCCAAGAAGGAAGCCTGTCAATAGAAGCTCTCCAAGCCATAACAATCCAAGCAAGATGAGTTGTTGGAATTTGATTTAAACCATATCCAGCAGAGTCAGAATGTAAACATCCAATTTCCTGTAAAATATTAAATAAAGAAGAAAGCTTTAAATGATTATTAGAATCAACATCAGAATAATGCACAAAAAAGTCTTTTTTATAAAACATAATGTTAAGAACCTCCTAAATAATAATAAAACAATGATAGTATTATAGCACTTCCTAAGCAAAAATTCAGCAAAATATTGTAATTTAATAAAAAAAATGATATATTATACATAAATTATGTATAATGGAGGTAGGAATGAGGAGAGGAAGACGATATGAACGACGTGAAAAATTAAACATAAAAAAAGTAATAGGAGTATTTATTGCTATTGCTGTTATAATTATGTTTATTATTTCAATTAGAAGCCTATTGAACAGCGACATAACAAATGAAAAAGGGAAAATAGAATATTTTACTATATATGATAATAACAAATGGGGAGTAATGAATAGTAATGGAGAGGAAGTTATCCATGCTTCTTATGATGAGATGATTATTATTCCTGATAGCACGCAAAATTTATTTATTTGTACATATGATGTAGACTATAATAATGGCACATATAAAACAAAAGTAATTAATGAAAAAGAAGAAATATTATTTGATAATTATGATACTGTTGAACCAATTGAAAATTACGACCAAGCAGGTAACCTTTGGTATGAATCTAATATTTTAAGAGTAAAAAAAGATGATAAATATGGATTGATTAATTATCAAGGAGTAGAATTACTACCATGTGAATATGATAGTATTGAATCAATTAAAGGAGTAAGAAATAGTTTATTATTGACTAAAGATGGCAAACAAGGATTAGCAAGTGGAACTGGAGATTTAATTATCAATGCAGAATATCAAAAAGTAGAAGCAATAGGAACTAATTATTCAGACGGTTCTATTGTTCAAAATACCGAAGGAAAATGGGGCGTAATTGATAGCAATAAAAGGATGATATTAGAAGTAAAATACGAAGAAATTGCAAAAATAACTGGAAATGATAGCTATTTAGTAAAAGAAAATGGAACATGGAAAATGGTAAATAGAAGAGCTGAAGAATTATTTACTTTTGTATATGACTCAGCAAAAGAAATGAATGCAAATAATATTGTTGTTCAAAAAGACGGAAAATATGGTGTGATTGATTATAGCGGAAATGTTATTATACAGCCAGAATATGAAGATATTAGCTATATTTCAGGAGAAAATTATATAGCTAAAAAGGATAATAAATACGGAATAATTAATAGCAAAGGTGAAACTCTTTTAAACTTTGAATACGTAAATTTATATTATAGAGAAGAAGCTGATTTCTTAGAAGCGGAAAAAGAAAATTTAGAAATTTCTATTTTGGATAAAAACTTTGAAGCAAAAGTAACAGGAATTATAACAGAGGTTAACACAGATAAAGGATATATTCGTGTAAGAGAAGGAGAGGAATACCAATATTATAATTTTAGATTAGAAAGAAAAGAAGCTAAAGACGTATTAACTGAAAATAACTTATTTTTAAGTAAAAAAGATGGAAAATATGGATTTGTAGATAAAGATGGAAATGTTATTGTAGATTATTTATATGATGATGCAACAGAACAAAATAGATTTGGATATGCTGGAATAAAATTAAACGGACAATGGGGTAGCATAAATAAAGATGGAACAGTTGTACTAGAACCAAGTAAAAATTTGGAGACCAGTTTTGTAATTGATTTTATTGGACAATGGCATTTAGCAGAAGAATTAAATATGAATTATTATATAAAATAAAAAATATTCATATAACCGTAATCATATAAATATGATTACGGTTTATGTGTTAAATATAGTAAAAAGAAGGAAGAAAAAATGAAAATAACATGTGGAACAGATGTGATAGAAATAGCACGAATTAAGGAATCTATTGAAAAGAGTGGAGAAACATTCCTAAAAAAAATATATACACAAGCAGAAATAAATTATTGCAAAGGAAAAAGAAACTCTATGTATCAACACTATGCAGCTAGGTTTGCAGCAAAAGAGGCAATATTTAAAGCTATTTCTTGTTATTTAAAAGAAAAATTTGAAATTACATGGACAGATGTAGAAATAACAAATGAGCAAGACGGGAAACCCAAAGTACATTTTTTACAAAAAGAAATACCAAATGTAAATATTGATTTAAGTATTTCTCATTGCCAAAACTATGCAGTAGCAACAGTAATAGCAATAAAAGAATAGGAGGAAATTATGGAATTTTTCGATTCGCATTCACACTATAATGATGAAAAATTTAATATAGATAGAGACGAAATATTGCAAGAAATTCAAGAAGCAGGTGTAACAAAACTTGTTGTGGCAGGATATAATATAGAATCTTCAAAACTTGCTACTGATATAGCAAAAAAACATGAACCAATTTATGCTATTGTACGGAATATCTCCAAATGATGTAGGAGAAGATATAAGCCAAATAGAAGAAATAGCAAAAAATAAAAAAGTAGTAGCTATTGGAGAAATAGGGTTAGATTATTACTGGGAAAAAGAAAATAAAGAATTGCAAAAACAAACTTTTATAGAGCAAATCAACATAGCAAATCGATTAGAACTACCGATTGTTATTCACTGTAGGGATGCAATAACAGACACTCTAGAAATTTTGAAAAAAATAAAATGTAAAAAAAGAGGGGTATTTCATTGCTGTATGTTAAATCCGGAACTCGTAAAAGAAGCTTTAAAACTAGGCTATACTATATCTTTGGCAGGTTCCATAACATTTAAAAATTCTAAAAATGCAGAAAAAATTATCCAGATGATACCAGAAGATAAATTACTAATAGAAACAGATTGTCCATATTTAGCACCTGAGCCTAAACGAGGAACTAGAAATGATTCAAGAAATTTAATATTTATAGCGGAAAAAATAGCGAAAATAAAAGGAAAAACGGTGGAAGAAATAGCAAAAATAACATACACTAATGCAGAAAATATATTTGGAATATAATATAAAAAAATATCAAATGCATAAATCATTTGATATTTTTTGTATTATATAAGAAAAACAAATTACTAACAAAGAAAAGTAATTTTGCAAGCTATTGTTGTTATTATTATTTATTAAAATCTACTTTTACATTCTTTCTAGCTTCTTCACTATCTGTTTTGAAAAGTTCTTCTGGAGTAAAGTGAAACATTGATGCAATAATATTTGAAGGAACCACTTCTAATTTTGTATTATACATAGTAACAGTATCATTATAAAACTGTCTAGCAAAAGAAATTTTGTCTTCAGTATTTTTTAATTCATCCTGTAATTGCATGAAATTTTGATTTGCCTTTAAATCTGGATAATTTTCAGAAACAGCCATAATAGTTTTTAAAGCATTAGAAAGTTCTTCATTAAGTTCAGCTTTTTCATGAACAGTAGAAGCATTTGCCCAAGAAGTTCTAAGTTCGGCAATTCTGGTCAAAGTAGCTTCCTCATGATTCATATAACCTTTAACAGATTCTACTAAATTTGGAATTAAATCAAATCTTCTTTGCAATTGGACATCAATTTGGCTCCATCCATTTTTAACTTTTTGTCTAGCAGTTACTAATCCATTATAAATAGAAACAGCAAATAAAACTAGAACTACTAGAATAACTAATATAATCCACATAATTAAAACCTCCTTTAATAATAGTATAATATCATAAATTTATTCTATTTTCAATATAAATAGAGAAAGATTAGAAATAGAAAATGTATGAATTTTTTACAAAAAAAGAAAAAATTTAGTTCTAACATTGGTACAAGCTACATATAATATACTATAGAAAAAATTAAATGAGCGAAATCCTACGGGCAAGTTGCATTTACTAAAAACGCAAAAATTTGACAAATTTAGAAAAACATAGTATAATAAAAAAGGTTTCGTTAAAGGAGGAACAAAATTCATATGAAAAATAGGAACAATGCACATGCGCCAATTATAAAAATTGGTATTATATGCATCGTAATGATTTTTAGTTTAATGTTAATTGTACGAGCCGGAAATATAAGAGTACAAAATGTAACGATAGAACTTTCAAACGGCTCAGAATTAAATGTTATGACATCAAAAGTAAAAGTATCAGAAATATTAGAAGAAAACCATATTCTTGTTTTAGAAGATGAAAAGGTCATTCCAGATTTAGAATCTGAATTAGGAGAAAATAAACTTATAAAAGTTGTAAAAAACACAGACGAAACATTAAATACAACAGTTGCTTCTAATGAGAATGTAGATGAAACACTAAATAAGATTTTAGAAGATTATGGAACTATTACAGAGAAAATTGTTGTAGAACAAGTTGAAATTCCATATGAAACTATTACAAAAGATGTATCTAATGGCTCAGGGAATACACAAAACAGAGTGTTACAACAAGGGCAAAATGGGTTAAAAGAAATTACTTATAGAATTAAATATAAAAATGACATAGAAATAGAAAAAACAGAAATTTCTTCTGTAACAATTAAAGAACCTGTAGATAAAATTATACAAGTAAGCACAAAACAAACATCTAGAAGTTCTAGTGTGTCAAGAACAAGTTCTACAACAGCAAGTAGTGGCAAATATAAAATAACAGCATATTGTCCTTGCATGAAATGTTGTGGAAAAACGAATGGAATTACAGCAATGGGTACAAAAGCAACAGCAAATCATACAGTAGCTGCATCTTCTCAATTCGCATTTGGAACTAAACTTAAAATTAATGGAATTGTTTACACAGTTGAAGATAGAGGAGGAGCTATTTACGGAAATAGAATAGATATTTATATGAATTCACATGCAGAAGCACTTGCGTGGGGAGTAAGATACTTAGACGTAGAAGTTGTACAATAATAATAAAGAAAAATTTTATAGGGGCATAGATTTATATCTATGTCTTTTTCTATTGTATAGGAAATTTTCTGAAAATTATATTAAATAAAAATATACTAGGAGGAATAAAAAATATGTTAGCAATTATAAAAAGTATGGCATTACATGGATTAGATGGATATTTGGTACAAGTACAAGTTGATGTATCACCAGGATTACCTGGATGGGAAATGGTAGGCCTTCCAGACACAAGTGTAAAAGAAGCAAAAGAAAGAGTAAAAACAGCTATTAAAAATGCAGGAGAAGAATTTCCTAGTAGGAAAATTGTAGTGAATTTAGCTCCAGCTTCTACAAAAAAAGAAGGAACATTTTTTGATTTAGCAATCGCGGTGGGAATCTTGGTTGCAACAGAAAGTATAGTAAATAAAAATCTAGAAAAAAGCATTTTTTTAGGAGAATTATTTTTAGATGGAACTATAAGTAAGGCAAATGGAATTTTACCAATGTGTATAGAAGCTGCAAAATTAGGTATAAAAAGAGTAATATTACCTAAAGAGAATGCAAAAGAAGCAGCAGTAGTAAAAGATTTAGAAATAATACCAGTAGAAAATTTAATTCAAGTAATAAAATATTTAAACGGAGAAGAAGAAATACAAAAAGAAACAATAAATATAGAAGAGCTATTTAATCAGAATAGAAATTATAAAATTGATTTTTCAGAAGTGAAAGGACAAGAAAATATAAAAAGAGCTCTAGAAATAGCTGCTGCTGGAGCACATAATTGTCTTTTAATAGGAAGCCCACGGTTCGCGGGAAAACAATGCTAGCAAGGCGAATTCCTACTATTTTACCAGACTTAAATTTTGAAGAAGCCTTAGAAATTACAAAAATTCATAGCATAGCGGGGCATATTGAAAGCAAGAATTCATTAATTACTACAAGACCATTTCGAGCGCCTCACCATACCGTATCAGCAGTATCATTAATCGGAGGCGGGAGAATCCCAAAACCACGGAGAAATTAGTTTAAGCCATTATGGAGTATTATTTTTAGACGAATTGCCAGAATTTAATAAAAATACATTAGAAGTACTAAGAGGCCCATTAGAGGATAAAATAGTGAGCATTAGCAGAATTAATGCAAGCTTAACATATCCTTGTAATTTTATGTTTATTGCTAGTATGAATCCATGTCCATGTGGATATTATGGTTCTAAAGATAAAGAATGTACTTGTACACCAGCAATGATACAAAAATATATGGGAAAAATTAGCGGACCTTTATTAGATAGAATTGATATTCATATTGAAGTACAGCCGGTAAAGTATGAAAAACTAGATTCCATAGGAAAAGAGGAAACTTCCAATGAAATAAAAAAAAGAGTAAATATGGCAAGAAGTATACAAAAAGAAAGGTATAAAAAAGACAGAATATTTTCAAATGCAGATTTAACTCCCAAATTAGTAGAGAAATATTGCAAATTAGAAGAAACAAGCAAAAAAATATTAAAAAATGCTTTTGAGACATTAGGACTAAGTGCACGAGCTCATGGAAGAATTTTAAAGGTAGCTCGAACTATTGCAGATTTAGAAAATTCAGAGCAAATAAAAAAAGAACATATTGCAGAGGCTATACAATATAGAAGTTTAGACAGAAAATATTGGGGAAGCTAATAAATATACAAGGAGAAGATATGAAAAAATATAAAATTATTACGCCGACAGATACCAATTATCCAATGGCATTAAAAACAATTGAAAATATACCAAGACAGTTGTATGTAATGGGGGATGATAAAATATTAAATGATACTTGTTTTTCTATTATAGGTTCTAGAACATGTACAGAAAGAGGAAAAAAAGTAGCTGAAGAAATGGCAAAAAAATTGTGTGAATATAATGTATGTATTGTGAGTGGACTCGCATTGGGAATTGATACAGCTGCTCATAGAGGTGCTTTACTTGCAGGAGGAAAAACAATTGCTATTTTGGGTTCTGGATTTGAGCACATTTATCCAGAAAGAAACATTTCATTAGCTGAGAATATTTTAAAAAACGGAGGAGCACTTGTTACAGAATACCCTCCTGAAGAACCCGTAAAATCAATGCACTTTCCAAAGCGAAACCGAATTGTAAGTGGATTATCTATAGGCACATTAGTTGTAGAAGCTCATTATAGAAGCGGAACTAGTATTACAGCAAAGCTTGCGGCTAAACAAGGCAGAAAAGTATTTGCTATACCTAGTGGAATAGGTGAAAAATATGGAGTTATTACAAATGAGCTTATTAAAAAGGGGGCTATATTAACAAGAAATATAGAAGATATTATAAAAGAGTATGATTTCTTACAAAAAATAGAAAGAAAAAAAGAAAGTGAATTAACAGTACCACAAGAATATAAAGAAATTTATGATATTTTATCAACTAAAGAAATGCAAATAGAAGAAATTAGAAAAAGAACGAAAAAGGATGCAAAAGAAATAAACTATTTACTTACTATGATGGAGCTAGAAGGATATATAAAACAATTACCTGGAAAATTTTATACAAGAAGGTGAACTTGTATGTATGAGATGCAAAGAGTTGGAAAACAAGGTGAAGAAATTGCCGAAAAATATTTAAAAAAGCAAGGATACAAAATATTGAATAAAAATTTTCGCTGTAAACAAGGAGAAATAGATTTAATTGCATCAGATAAAAATGAAATTGTTATTATAGAAGTAAAAACGAGAACAAGCAATACATATGGTAATCCAGCAGATGCGGTAGATATAAGGAAACAAAGACATATTTATAATGCAGCTCAATATTATTTATACAAAAATAAATTAGAAACAAAACAAATTAGAATAGATGTGATAGAAATATACATAGAAGGAAAGAAAATAAAAATAAACCACATAAAAAAAGCAATTTTTGAAATATAAGTAATACTAATATTTTCAAAAAACAAAACTGCTTTTTAATATTTTCTAACATCTTATTTATAAGAGTAGCAAATATATTAAAAAGCAGTTTATATAAAATCTATGCCAAGTTTTTATCTAATTGTTTTGAATTAATAAAATCATTTAAAAGTAGTTTGATAGTTGTTGTAATAGGCACTGCTAAAAACATTCCGAGAATTCCAAAATAAGCTCCTCCAATTGTAACCGAAAATATAACTAAAATTGGGCTTAAACTTAAAGAAGTTCCTAAAATTTTTGGATTAATAATATTTGCATCGATTTGTTGTAGAACAATAGTTATAATTCCCATCCATATAGCTTGACCTAAACCACCAGTAAAAATAGTGATTAAAATAGCAATAGCAACAGCAATAATTGCACCGAAATAAGGAATAATATTAAATAATCCAATCATAAATCCTAACAACACAGCATATTTTATTCCCATTAAAGACATTGCAATTGATAAAATAGTACCAACAACAAAACCATCAAATATTTGGCTAGAAATAAATTTGAAAAATATCTCATTAATTTTTTCAAAATAATAACCTAATTTTTTACTAGTTTCTTCCTTAAAAACACTTCTAGAGAAACTACGTACAAATTGCATAATTTCAGTTCTTTCTATTAAAAGATAAATAGAAACAATAATTGTAACAAAAACAGTAAATAAAACATTAACTATTCCAATAGCTCCTTTTATATAGTTTAAAAGATTTTCTAAACTAAATATAGAGCTAATATTAATATTTTGAATAGAAGAAATTATATCTTGAAGATTAAGTTCGTTAATCCAAGAATCTTCTGGTAAATTTTCTATATACGAAATAGCATTATTATAGTAATTTGGAAGATTGCTAGCAAGTTCTAGCAAACTTTCAGATACAATTGGAAGAATTACATTAAATAAAATAGCAATAATGCAAAATGCAATAAAATAAATTGTAAAAACACTTAAAACTCTAGAATATTTTTTTAATAATTTGAATTTTCTTTTACTATAAAGTTGTTCTACTTTTTTACAAGGAATATAAAATAAATAGGCAATAATAACAGCCAGGATAAAAGGCATAAGCAAATTAAAAAGATTTTTAAGCCAGTTTGTAATATCAGTAAAATTATCTAATGTTTTATATACAAAAATAACAGCTATGGCAAATGTAAACCAATACAGCCACTTTGTCCAAACACGATTTTTTTCTCCCATAAAAACTCCTTTCTACTTAAGCAAGTAAATACTCTGATAAAATTATAAATAAAATCAGTTGATAGAATTAATTAGATTTTCATTTATTATTAATTCAACAGGACAATGATCACTGCCCAAAATATCTTTATGTATTTTCACATCTTTAATAGCATTTTTTAAATTTTCAGAAACAATAAAATAATCAATCCTCCAACCAATATTTTTTTCTCTTGCTTTCATCATATAAGACCACCAAGTATAACAATCTGTTTCGGTAGGATATAGATAGCGATAAGTATCTAAAAAACCAGAAGAAAGTAAAAGAGTCATTTTTTCTCTTTCTTCATCTGTAAATCCAGCACTTTTATGATTTGTCTTAGGATTTTTTAAATCAATTTCTTCATGAGCAACATTCAAATCTCCGCACATAATTACAGGTTTAGTTTTATTTAAATTAAGTAAATAATCTCTAAGAGCATCTTCAAAACGCATCCTGTAAGAAAGCCTTGTAAGTTCACGCTGAGAATTTGGAGTATATACAGTAACTACATAAAACTTTTCAAATTCTAATGTAATTACTCTTCCTTCTTGATCATATTCTTCTATTCCTATGCCGAAAGAAGCACGAATAGGTTCTTTTTTTGTAAAAATTGCTGTACCAGAATATCCCTTTTTAAGAGCACTATTAAAATAATAGTGATATTTTGGTAGAGGGAAATCAAGCTGCTCTAATTGCATTTTAGTTTCTTGAATACAGAAAATATCTGCATCAACCTGATTAAAAAATTCTTCAAAACCCTTTTTATAAACTGCACGTAAACCGTTTACATTCCATGTAATAAGATTCACAATAACCTCCATTTAAATAAACTTAAAAGTATAAATATATTATACAGCAAACAAGAGAAAAATACAAGAAAGTAACCATTTTAAGTAAATAGAATATATTATAGCAAGACATATTTTTAGGAGGAAATAATCATGCAAGAAGTGTTGAAACTAGAAAAAGTAAGTAAGAAATATCAGGCAAAAAACGGAGAGGTAGAAGCACTCAAAGATATTAGCTTCGAAGTATATGAAGGAGAATTTGTTAGTATCATAGGACCTAGTGGATGTGGGAAATCAACTTTATTATCTATTATAGCAGGATTAGAAGAAAAAACGTCTGGAAAAATTTATATAGATGGAAAGGAAACAAATCAAGTTACTAGCGAAATCGGATACATGTTGCAAAGAGATAGCTTATTAGAATGGAGAAATATATACAGCAATATTATGATTGGTTTAGAAATAAGGCATTGTAAAACAAAGGAAAATGAAGAATACGCACAAAATTTATTAAAAAAATATCATTTATATGACTTTAAAGATAAGTTTCCTTCTCAGTTATCCGGTGGGATGAGGCAAAGAGTAGCACTAATTCGTACTTTAGCTATTAGACCTAAAATTTTATTATTAGATGAAGCTTTTTCTGCGTTGGACTATCAAACAAGAATTGCAGTAACAAAAGATATCTACGATATTTTAAAAAATGAAAAAATAACGGCACTCATGGTAACACACGATATATCCGAAAGCATTAGTATGTCTGATAGGATAGTAGTCTTAAGCAAAAGACCAGGAACTATCAAAAGTATACACAAGATTGATTTTGAAATACCAAATAGAACACCAATAAATTGTCGAGAAAGTGCAAAATTTAGTAAATACTTCGACAGTTTGTGGAAGGAGCTGGATGTACATGCGTAAAAAAAATATATCGGCAGATAGAAAAATATACTTAGGAAAAATTAAGAAAGAGAAAATTATCATATTAATTACACAA
This sequence comes from uncultured Clostridia bacterium, assembly GCA_944388625.1. Taxonomy (GTDB): domain Bacteria; phylum Bacillota; class Clostridia; order TANB77; family CAG-508; genus CALXJM01. Next base: position 1,397 of record CALXJM010000029.1, on the reverse strand, counting down.
ATTTTGTTATTATTAGCTATTATTATCGCTTGGGAAGTAGCAGCAAATCTTGGTTTTATAGATAGCTTTATAACAAGCCAACCAAGTCGTATTTTAAATACATTTCTAAATTTAAGTTCGAATGGTCTTTTAGAACATATAGGAGTTACTTGTACAGAAACAATTATAGGATTTTTATCAGGAGCATTTTTAGGAGTTATAATAGCAATTATATTATGGTCTTCTAAATTTTTATCTAGAGTTTTAGAGCCATTTTTAGTAGTATTAAACAGTTTACCTAAAGTTGCCTTAGGACCTGTAATTATTATATGGGTAGGTGCAGGAATGCCAGCAATTATTGTAATGGGATTAGCTATTTCTTTAATTGTAACTACATTGCAAATATTAAATGGTTTTGAAAATACAGACAAAGAAAAAATAAAAATGGTGCAAACCTTTGGAGCAAATAAATTTCAAATTTTAACAAAAGTTATCATACCAGCCAATATATCAACATTTATTAATTCGCTTAAAATTAATATAGGATTATCTCTTGTTGGAGTAATATCAGGAGAGTTTTTAGTATCTAAAGCTGGAATTGGATATCTAATTGTTTATGGAGGGCAAGTATTTAAATTAGATTTGGTAATGGCAAGTGTAATTTTATTAGGATTGGTAGCAGCTATAATGTATCAATCTATTGTAATCTTAGAAAAGATTATATTAAAAACAAATAAATTTAAATAAGCGTTAGGAGGAAATAGCCAAGTGAAAAAAACAGTTATTGTACTCATCATCATTGCACTTATATTAGTAAGTGTTATTGTTGGAATAAAAATTACAAAAAATAAAAATAATGACCAACAAACAGCGGAAAAGAAAATAATTCAAGTTAATGAAGTAACTCGTTCTGTATTCTATGCACCACAATATGCTGCAATTAGTTTAGGATATTTTGCAAACGAAGGATTAGAAATAGAATTAACAACAGGGCAGGGAGCAGACGCAGTTATGACGGCAGTTTTAGCAAATCAGTGCGATATAGGGTTTGCAGGACCAGAAGCTTCAATTTATGTCTATAATGAAGGAAAAGAAGATTATACACAAGTATTTGCACAACTAACTAAAAAAGATGGTTCATTTTTAGTTAGTAGAAATGAAGAACCAAATTTTGAATGGAGTAATTTAAAAGGAAAAACTATTATTCCAGGAAGAAAAGGCGGCGTTCCAAGAATGACATTAGAATATATAATCAAGATGAATGGAATGGATCCGGCTACTGACATGAACCTAGATGACAGTATATCATTTGATTTAATGGCAGGAGCATTTTCAGCGGGAAATGCAGATTATGTAACATTATTTGAACCAACAGCATCTCTTACAGAACTTGCAGGAAAAGGACACATTGTTGCTGC
>CALXJM010000028.1 GCA_944388625.1 uncultured Clostridia bacterium | reverse complement strand
AACAAGGTTAGGTTTCCTTTGCCTGTGCATATTTGCGAAGCAAAATGCACATATGTGCGTCGAAAGCTTTGCTTTCGTTAACGCACACCTTTCTTATTGTATAGAAAAAATCGACTATTTGGAGCCTTAAATATGTGTGCTTGCATTAAATTGGACAAAAAAATTTAGTTAAGAGAAAAAAGTAGAGTTTAAAATATAAAAATGGGAGGAAAAGAAAATGAATACAAAATATATTTTTGTAACAGGTGGAGTAGTGTCTGGACTTGGAAAAGGAATTACAGCAGCTTCTTTAGGAAGATTACTAAAAAATAGAGGTTATAAAGTAACTATACAGAAGTTTGACCCATATTTAAATGTAGATCCACGGAACTATGAGCCCATATGAACATGGAGAAGTTTTTGTTACAGAAGATGGAGCAGAAACAGATTTAGACTTAGGGCATTACGAACGCTTTATTGATGAAAACTTAACTAAAAATTCTAGTATTACAACAGGTAAAATCTATTCCAATGTAATAGAAAAAGAAAGAAAAGGAGAATATTTGGGAAAAACTGTGCAAGTTATTCCACATATTACTAATGAAATAAAAGAACAAATTTATAATGTAGACACAGGTAATATAGATATTGTTATAACAGAAGTAGGAGGAACTGTAGGAGATATTGAAAGTTTACCATTTTTAGAAACTATTAGACAAATCGGAATAGAAAAGCCAAAAGAAGATGTATTATATATTCATGTAACTTTGCTTCCATATATATCCGGCTCAAATGAAGTAAAATCCAAACCAACACAACATTCAGTTAAAGAATTACAAAGTCTAGGCATAAAACCCGACATTTTAGTTTGTAGAACAGATTATCCGGTAGAAGAAAAAATGAGAGAGAAAATAGCTTTATTTTGCAATGTAAGAAAAGAAGATGTAATTACAAACTCTACATGTAATAACCTATATGAAGTTCCACTTATGCTAGAAAAAACAGGACTTGCTATATCTGTATGTGAACACTTAAATTTAATAAAAGAAGCTAATAATACAGAATGGGAAGAAATGATAAAAAATATAAATCAGATTCAAGAGAAAGTAAAAATAGCTATTGTTGGGAAATATGTGCAACTACATGATGCTTATATATCTGTTGCAGAAAGCTTAAAACATGGAGGATATGTAAATGGCGTAGAAGTAGAAATTGATTACATTGATGCAGATATGGTAAATGAAAAAAACGCTGAAGAAATATTGAAAGAAGAAAATGGTATTCTAGTGCCAGGAGGATTTGGAAATAGGGGGATAGATGGAAAAATTTCAGCAATTAAATATGCAAGAGAAAATAATATTCCATTTTTAGGAATTTGTTTAGGAATGCAAATGGCGGTAGTAGAGTTTGCAAGACACATATTAGAACTAAAAGGTGCAAATTCAGAAGAATTCAACGAAAAAACAAAAGATCCAGTTATTCATATTATGGAAGAACAAAAAAATATAAAGCACAAAGGTGGAACTATGAGACTTGGAAATTATCCTTGCAAAATTAAAAATGAAACTAAAGCGTATGAAATCTACGAAAATACTAGTATAGTAGAAAGACATAGACATAGATATGAATTTAATAATAAATATAAAACAATATTAGAAAAAGAAGGACTAATTTGTTCAGGAGTTTCACCAGACGGAAAATTAGTGGAAATAATCGAATATGATAAAAATGATTTTTTTATAGCATGTCAATTCCATCCAGAATTTAAATCAAGACCTAATAGACCAGCACCATTATTTAAAGCATTTGTAAAAGCAACAAAAGAATATAAAAAAAATAAAAAATAATAAATTTTATAAATATGTATTGACATTTATAGAAAAAAGATATAAATTATTAGCAGTCAGTTATTTGGACTGCTAATAATTTATTAAGGAGGGATTTTAATGATAAAACCATTAGCAGATAGAGTTGTAATTAAAATGATGGAAGGAGAAGAAACCACAAAGAGTGGAATTATCCTAGCAAGCAGTGCAAAAGAAAAACCACAAATAGCAGAAGTAATAGCAGTAGGACCAGGTGGAAACGTGGATGGGAAAGAAATAGAAATGCATATAAAAATAGGAGATAAAGTTATTGTAACAAAATATGCTGGAACAGAAGTAAAATACGAAGGAGAAGAGTTGACAATAGTAAGACAATCAGATATATTGGCAATTGTAGAATAAAATAGATAAATATAAATTTTGAAGGAGGAAAAGAAAATGGCAAAAGAAATTAAATTTGGCGAAGAAGCTAGAAAAGCTTTATTAAATGGTGTTAATAAATTAGCAGATACAGTTAAAGTTACAATCGGACCAAAAGGAAGAAATGTAGTTTTGGACAAAAGTTTTGGAGCACCACTTATTACTAATGATGGAGTAACTATAGCAAAAGAAATTGAACTAGACGATCCATATGAGAATATGGGAGCACAATTAGTTAAAGAAGTAGCTACAAAAACAAACGATGTAGCAGGTGATGGAACAACAACAGCTACAGTTTTAGCACAAGCTATAATTAAAGAGGGCGTAAAGAATGTAGCTGCTGGCGGAGATCCAATGGCAATTAAAAGAGGAATGGATAAAGCAGTAACAACTGCTGTAGATGAACTTAAAAAAATTAGTTCACCAATTAACGGGAAAGAAGATATTGCAAGGGTAGCAAGTATATCTGCAAACAATTTAGAGATTGGTTGCCTAATTGCAGATGCTATGGAAAAAGTATCTAAAGATGGAGTTATTACAATAGAAGAATCAAAAACTTCAAACACAGAGTTGAAAGTAGTAGAAGGAATGCAATTTGACAAAGGATATGTATCACCATACATGGTAACAGATACAGAAAAAATGGAAGTGGTTATGGATAATCCATATATTCTAATTACAGATAAAAAAATAAGCAATATACAAGAAATATTGCCATTACTAGAAAATTTAATGCAACAATCTGGAAAACTTGTTATTATAGCAGATGATATTGAGGGTGAAGCACTATCAACTTTAATTTTAAATAAATTAAGAGGCGTATTAAATGTAGTAGCTGTAAAAGCACCAGGATTTGGAGATAAAAGAAAAGAAATGCTAGAAGATATTGCTATCCTAACAGGAGGAGAAGTAATTACTTCTGATTTAGGATTAGAACTAAAAGACACAGACATTTCTCAATTAGGACGTGCAAAACAAGTAAAAGTGCAAAAAGAAAATACAATTATTGTAGATGGAGCAGGAGATACAGATGCGATAGAAGCAAGAATTAAACAAATTCGTACAGCTTTAGAAAATACAGAAAGTGAATTTGATAAAGAAAAATTACAAGAAAGATTAGCAAAGATTGCTGGTGGAGTTGCTGTAATAGAAGTAGGAGCAGCAACCGAAGTAGAAATGAAAGAGAAAAAATTAAGAATTGAAGATGCTCTTTCTGCTACTAAAGCAGCTGTAGAAGAAGGAATTGTTGCAGGAGGAGGAACTGCTTATATTAATATAATTCCAGCAGTAGAAAGTTTATTAAAAGAAACAAAAGAAGATGAAAAAATAGGAGTAAAAATCATATTAAAAGCATTGGAAGAACCAGTAAGACAAATTGCAACTAATGCCGGATTAGAAGGGGCAGTTATTTTAGATAAAGTAAAACAAAGCTCTCCAGGATTTGGATTTGATGCAGCTAAAGAAGAATATGTAGACATGAAAAAAGTTGGAATCGTAGATCCTACAAAAGTAACAAGAAGTGCACTTCAAAATGCAGCAAGTATAGCTTCTATGGTACTTACAACAGAAAGTGTAGTAACAAATAAAAAAGAAGAAAAATGTGGATGTGGAAACGAACATGGCGGAATGTCTGCTGGAATGGAAGGAATGTATTAGAAATTTTATAAAAAATAGAAAAATACTTGAAAAAACAGAAAAAAAATGTTAAAATATTAGCCATATAAAAAAGAAAAGCGAAGAAAAGGACACGTTAGATATTGTAAAATCGACAGAGAGCCAAAGAATGGTGAGATTTTGGCAAGAATAATAAGATATCTAATATCACCTTAGAGTTATTTGCTCGAAATAATAGTAAAGCAAATCGTTTGATTTACGTTATAAAATCATAAAGAGAAAAATACAAAAATATATAATATGTATTTTTAAATTAGGTGGTACCGCGAGCATTTCGTCCTATAGATGAAATGCTCGCTTTGTTGCATAGAAAAGAACTCTCAATTCCACTATGCAACAAAAAATAATGATGCACAGAAAATTTTGTGCCTTTGTGAGAATTTAAATATTTATACTCGAATTAAAAAATGAAGAAAAGTTCTCACAAGACGAAAATGGTCCTTTTTGATTTAATAATTATAGGAGGTTATAAGATGAGTGAAGAAAAAAAAGACTATGGAAAAACATTGAATTTGCCAAAAACAGATTTTCCAATGAGAGCAAACTTGCCTGAAAATGAACCAAAAACACAAAGCAGAGTATTTACACAAGAACTATATGAAAAAATGTTAAAGAAAAATGAAGGTAATTCTCCTTTTGTGCTACACGATGGACCACCATATGCTAATGGAGAAATACATACTGGGCACGCTTTAAATAAAATCTTAAAAGATGCAATTGTAAGGTATAAAAATTTACAAGGCTTTTATAGTCCATATATACCAGGATATGATACACATGGACTTCCAACAGAAAAAAGAGCAATCCAAGAATTGGGACTAAATAGAGACGAAATTGGAATTACAAAATTCAGAAATACTTGTCGTGACTTTGCACTAGGGTTTGTTAAAAAACAAACTGAAGGTTTTAAGAGATTGGGAGTACTTGCAGATTGGGAACATCCATATATTACTTTACAGCCAGAGTTTGAATCAAGACAAATTGGAATTTTTGGAGAAATGTTTAAAAAAGGATATATCTATAAAGGTTTAAAGCCAGTTTATTGGTGTACAGACTGTGAAACAGCTTTAGCAGAAGCAGAAATAGAATACGCAGACAGCAAAGCAACATCTATTTTCGTAAAATTTCCAGTAAAAGATAGTAAAGGGAAATTTAATGTAGAAAACACATATTTCGTCATCTGGACAACCACTCCATGGACTCTTCCAGGTAATACAGGAATTACTATAGGTCCTGAATATGAGTATAGTATTATAGATACAGGAAAAGAAAAACTTATTATGGCAAAAGAACTTGTTGATAGTGTTATGAAAAAAGCAGGTATTAATCAATACAAAACTGTAGAAACTTATTTAGGCAGTGATTTGGAAGGAATTACATGCAAGCATCCATTTATTGAAAGAGATTCAAAAGTGGTACTTGGAAGTGATGACACTATTATAGTAGAACTAGATACTGGTACAGGTGCAGTTCACACGGCGCCTGGATACGGAAAAGAAGACTACTTATGTGGACTTAAAAATGGGCTAGAAACAGTAGTATGTGTTAATGGAAAAGGATATCAAACAGAGGAAGCAGGAATGTTTGCAGGAATGTTTTATGAAAAATCTAATACTGCAATAATTGAATGGTTAGCAGAAAACAACTATTTACTTAATAAAGAAGAAATCGTACACTCTTATCCACACTGTTGGAGATGCAAAAATCCAATTATATTTAGGGCAACAAATCAATGGTTCGCTTCTGTAGATGGATTTAGAGACAAAGCACTAGAAGAAATCAAAAAAGTAAAATGGATACCAACATGGGGAGAAGATAGAATCGCTAGTATGGTAGCAGAACGAAGCGATTGGTGTATATCTAGACAACGTACATGGGGTGTGCCTATTCCAATTTTTTATTGCGAAGAATGCGAAAAAGAATATATTACTGAAGAGTCAATATCAAAAATTCAAAAAATATTTAGGGAAAAGGGTTCAAATGCTTGGTTTGATTTAGATGTAAAAGAATTGATGCCAGATAACGCTGTTTGCTCTTGCGGATGTCATTCGTTTAAAAAAGAAACAGACATTATGGATGTTTGGTTTGACTCTGGCTCTTCACACGAAGCAGTTTTAGCAGAAAGAGGATTACCAAATGCTACAATGTACTTAGAAGGTAATGACCAATATAGAGGTTGGTTCCAATCATCTCTTTTAACTTCTGTTGCTACAAAAGGAGTTGCTCCTTATAAGGAAGTTTTAACTCATGGATTTGTAATTGATGATAAAGGCAAAAAAATGTCTAAATCCATGGGAAATGTTATTAGCCCACAAGATATTATAAAAGAGTATGGAGCAGATATTTTAAGACTATGGGTACTTTCATCTGACTACAAAACAGAAATTAGTTTATCTAAAGACATTCTGAAACAGATTACAGAAGTATATAGAAAAATCAGAAATACAGCTAGATACATTTTAGGGAACATTGCTGATTTTGATGTAAACCAGCTTGTACCTTATGAAGAATTAGAAGAAATAGACAAATGGGCATTAGCTAAATTAAACAAGCTAATAGAAAGTTGCACAGAAGCATTTGATAATTATGATTTTCATATTGCATATCATAATATTAACCAATTTTGTGTAACTGAAATGAGTAATTTTTATTTAGACATTATTAAAGATAGACTATATATTTCAAAAGCTAATTCAAAAGCAAGAAGAGCTGCACAAACAGCCATGTATGAAATCTTAAATAGTTTAGTGAAATTATTAGCACCATTGACATCTTATACGGCTGAAGAAATTTGGAACTTTATGCCACATAGAGAGGATGAAGAGTGCGAAAGTGTTATGCTAACAAAGTGGCCAAAGAAAAAAACAGAATATGATAACAAAGAATTAGAAGAAAAGTGGGAAAAGATTATAGAGATTAAGGAAAAAGTGGCAAAAGAATTGGAAGTGGCAAGAGCTGAAAAAATAATTGGGCATTCTTTAAATGCAAAAGTAACTCTTTATGCAGAAGGAAATGAATATGAATTTTTAAAAGAAAACAAGGAATTATTAGTTACTGTATTTATTGTATCTGCTGTAAAAATACAAGAGAACAGTAGAAAAGATGCAAAAGGCATAGTTGGAGTAAAAATAGAACCAGCAGATGGAAAAAAATGCGAAAGATGTTGGATGTATTCAGAAACAGTAGGAGAGGATAAGGAAAATCCAACAATTTGCCATAGATGCAGTGAAGCTTTAAAATAATAAGAAGTTGAAAGCTAGAATGGAAAAATCTTATAATTAAAAAAAGATTCCATTTCTAGCTTTATACTTTTAAGTACTAGTTATTACTATTGATTTTTAGGATAAATTTTTAGTATAATAAATAGGAAAAAGTATTATAGGAGAGAATAATTCATGTCCAAAAGATATACAATTAGTAGAACATTATCTACTATCATTTTACTTATTATTATAGGAAGTTTAATTAACTATATTTACTTAAAAATTAAACCGTATTATTTTGTAGATTTAGTAAGAGCAGAATATAACTATGGGTTAAGCGAATTTATTAAAGATTTTGAAGTAAAGTATAATGAAAATGCTAGTTTTAGAATTTCATCAACTAGCTATAATGACGCTATGTACTATAAAACAATAGAAGTAACTCCCAATACACCATACAGGGTTACTTGCATGGTAAAAACAGAAAATGTAATTGCAGAAAACGAAGGAACAGGAGCAGGAGCACAAATGTGCATAGCGGACACTGTAGAAAGGTCAAAAAGTATAATAGGAACTAACGAATGGCAAAAATTAGAATTCATGTTTAATTCAAAAAATCGAACAAGCGTAGATATTGCATTTAGATTAGGTGGATATGATGGAAATTGTATTGGAACTGCATGGTTTACAGATTTTAATTTAGAGCTAGGAGCTGTAAATGAAAATACACAATGGAATTTTGCATGTTTTATATTTGATAATATCAATGTTAATTTGCAAGGTGAAAATATTTATTTACAAATGAGCGAAGAAGATAAAACAAAAGCAAAGCAAAACATGGAGAGATTTAAAACTTCTTGTAGAGAACTTTCTGGATATCAAATGAGTTTAAATTATGATATTATTGAAATACAAGAGCCAATTACTCAAATTTCTTATGATGATAAAAACGGATATTATGTAAGCCCAAAGAATGTAGAAAATTTAATTGATAAATATGTTGAAGAAAAAGAGTATGACCATATATTTGCTGTTATCAGAATGGGGGATGCAACAAAAAACATAGAAATACCGGTATATGATTGGATAGGATTAGGAGGAATGGATTATTATGGAATTGGTTTTTCTAATATAAGATTACCAAATGATAATAGCAATTATATATACACATATGCAGAAAACATTAATACTTTTCCAGAAGAAGTTTATATACATGAATTTCTACATTCTTTAGAACGAAACTTGCAAGAATATGGTTATGATATTCCAGCTTTACATGATTATGAAAAATATAACTATATGAGTGAGGAATTGGTAAGATATAAAAAATGGTATAGTGACTATATGCAATGCAGAATAGAAAATGAAAATGGTGAACTAATTGGATTAGACCCAATTGTATATACTATAAAACCTGCTAAAAAAAGCAATTTTATTTATTCTATGGAAATAGAATTTATAAATGAAAAAGATGATTTCATTAGTATAATGAAATACCTTTTAAATAGAAATGAAAGAGAAAAAAATATATTAGAAGAAAAAAATGTGCAAAAAGAAATATAAAGCAAAGTGCATGAAAGGAAAGATTAGATTTTATGAAATTGACAGATTTTAATTATGAACTACCAGAAGAGCTAATTGCGCAATCGCCTATAGAGAAAAGAGACAACTCTAGACTAATGGTTCTAAATACAAAAACAAAAACGATAGAACATAAAATATTTAAAGATATTATAGATTATTTAGAAAAAGGAGACTGCTTAGTTATCAATAATACTAAAGTAATTCCTGCCAGATTATATGGGTACAAAAAAGAAGATGAAAGCAAAACAGCAAACTTAGAAATTTTATTATTGAAACAATTAGAAGAAAATAAATGGGAAACATTAGTACGACCTGGGAAAAAATTAAGAATAGGAGCAGAAATTGTTTTTGGACAAGGAGAATTGGAAGGAAAAATTATTGATATTTTAGAAGATGGAAACAGAATTATAGAATTTAGATATAATGGTATTTTTAATGAAATTTTAGATAAAATTGGAGTTATGCCATTACCTCCATATATTAAACAAAAATTAGAGCAAAATGATAGATATCAAACAGTATATGCTAAGTATACTGGTTCAAGTGCTGCTCCAACAGCAGGTTTGCATTTTACAGAAGAATTATTAGAAAAAATTAAACAAAAGGGTGTGCTTATTGCAACTGTTACTTTACATGTTGGTTTAGGAACTTTTCGACCTGTAAAAGTGCAAAACATTGAAGAACATAATATGCATACAGAACATTTTGTAATTCGACAAGAAGAAGCTGATAAAATTAATAATGCTAAAAAAAGTGGGAAAAGAGTCATTGCAGTAGGAACTACTTCTTGTAGAGTAATTGAAAGTATAGCTGATAAGAACGGATTTTTAAAAGAAACAGAAGGAGATACAAATATTTTTATTTACCCAGGATACAAATTTAAATGTTTAGATAATCTAATTACAAACTTTCATTTGCCAGAATCTACATTAATTATGTTAGTGTCTGCACTAGCGGGTAGAGAATATATTATGGAAGCCTATAGAGAAGCAGTAAAAGAAAAATACCGATTTTTTAGTTTTGGAGATGCTATGTATATTGAAACCAAGGGAAAGGAATAAAATTGAAAATGAAGCATGCAATAACATATGAACTATTACACGAATGTAAACAAACTGGAGCAAGAAGAGGAGTTATTCATACCCCTCACGGAGATATTCAAACTCCTGTATTTATGCCAGTTGGAACACAGGCAACTGTAAAATCTATGACTCCAGAAGAACTAAAAGAAGAAGTAAAAGCAGAAATTATTTTGAGTAATACATACCACTTATATTTAAGACCTGGTCATAACTTAATTAAAGAAGCAGGTGGATTGCACAGATTTATGAATTGGGATAGAGCTATTTTAACCGATAGCGGAGGTTTTCAAGTATTCAGTTTAGGAGCTCTAAGAAAAATATCTGAAGAAGGAGTGAAATTTAAATCTCATTTAGACGGAAGTGAACATTTTTTATCACCAGAAAAAGTAATGGAAATAGAGAATGCTTTGGGTTCAGATATCATGATGGCTTTTGATGAATGTGTAGAATATCCAGCAGACTATGACTACACAAAACAATCAATGGAAAGAACTACTAGGTGGGCCATTCGATGCAAAGAGGCACACAAAAATGAAGAAAAACAAGGGTTGTTTGGAATAGTACAAGGAGGTATGTATAAAGATTTAAGAGAAAAATCAGCCAAAGATTTAGTAAATTTGGATTTGCCAGGATATGCAGTAGGAGGACTAAGTGTAGGAGAACCTAAAGAACTTATGTGTGATGTACTAGAATTTACCACGCAATTTTTACCAAAAGATAAGCCTAGGTATTTAATGGGGGTAGGAACACCAGATTATTTAATCGAAGCTGTATTAAGAGGAATTGATATGTGTGATTGTGTATTACCAACTAGAATTGCTAGGAATGGAACAGCATTAACTTCTTGTGGCAAAGTAGTTGTAAGAAATGCTATATATGAAAAAGACTGGAGAAAGCTAGATGAGGAATGTGAGTGCTATACATGTAAAAACTATACAAGAGCATATATTAGGCATTTAGTAAAAACAAATGAAATATTAGGAATTAGATTATTATCAATTCATAATTTGCGATTCTTGACTAAATTAATGGAAAGAGTTAAAATAGAAATAGAGAGGGACAATTTATTAAATTTCAAAAATGAATTTTATAAAAAATATGGATATACAAAAGAGTAAGGGGAGGTAAGTTATGGAACTATATGATGAAGATGATTTGAAAAAAGAGAAAAAAGGGAAAAAAATAATTGTATCATTACTTGTAATATCTATTATATTATTAATTATTTTGGGTATAATTTTAGTTACACTTCCAAGACAAACTCAACAACAAAGAAAATCTATAAACTTAGATGGGAAAGAAGTTATTATTTCAGAAGATTTATTTTATACAGGAAATGATGGACAAGCTTATGTGTCGATTAGTGACTTTGCAAAACTAATTGGATATGAATATTATAGAGGAGAATATAACGATAAATACACAGAAGATAGTAGCAAATGTTATGTACAAAGTGAAAGCGAAGCAACATCATTCATACTAGGGTCAAATAGTATATATAAAACTGAACCTGATAATGAATTAAAATATGAATATTATACTTTGCTAAAGCCAGTTATATTAGTAAATAATAAACTATATGCAACTACAGATGCAATTAATGTTGTGTTTAATTGTTTGGCAAGGCAAAGTTCTACATCAGGGCAAATCAATAATATATTTACACTTCCTTATTTATATAAGTTTTATGAAGAAAACTTTAAAAAAAGTTATGGATATACATTGTCTAGTACTGTTAAAGATGAAGATGGAAAGGAAGTAAAAACAGATCAATCTTTTAATAATCAAAAAACATTAGCTTATGAAATGGCAATTGTTAACAGAAATAATCGTTTTGGCGTTATTTCTACTTCAGGAGAAGTAATTATTGGAAATAAATATGATGGAATTGAATATGTAGAAGGAAGACAAGAATTCATCGTCCTAAGTGGAAAAAAATATGGCGTCCTTTCATATACAGGAGAGACAGTAATCAATTTAGAATATGATAGTATAGCATTGCTCGACGGAAGAGATAACTATTATCTTGTAGAACAAAACGACAAATATGGAATTATAAAATCAGGGGAAGAAATTGTAGTTCCGATAGAATTTGACAAAATATCCTATAATATTGTCAACAACAAAAAAATGTATTATTTACAATCAGGAGAAAGTATCATGACTTTAGAAGATTATTTAGAACAATTATAGTGCATAATACATAAAAAGCTCTTTAGTGAATATATATTCATTAAAGAGCTTTTATTTTATACATATAAATAAATATTTTAGAAAATTACTTTGTGTTTAAAGAAAGGAGAGTAAATATGCAAAAAACAATAATCGACGAAGGGAATATAGCCAATAGAACCTTTCTAAAAATTTTAAAAGGAACTGCTATTTCCATAGGAATTACATTACTATTGTTACTTATATTTGCAGTTGTACTTACATATACAGAAATTTCTGAAAATGCCATGCCAGTTGTTATTATTGCTATTAGTGGTGTAAGTATACTAATAGGTAGCTCAATTAGTACACTAAAAATTAAGAAAAATGGAATGATTCATGGAGCGTTGAGTGGATTTTTTTATATGGTTATTATTTATGCCTTATCTAGTATAGAGAATGGATTTTTACTAAACTCTACTGCATTTATTATGATAGGAGTTTCTATTTTTATGGGAGCCATTGGAGGAATTGTGGGAGTGAACATAAAATAATAAATCCAAAATAAAGGTAAAGCTTTGCTTTACCTTTATTTTTTTGGTTCGTCTTTTATATTATTTCCAAAACGCTTAATTTTTTTTGTAGTAGTTTTTTCAAACTCTTCATCACGTATTTTAAAACTTTTAATATGTTTATAGTTTGGCAAATTGCTATTTACTTTTTGTACGATATCACTTACTATTTTCTTAATATCTTCTTTAGAAGGAGCTTTATTTTGCAAGTATTCTTTAATTGCATCAATATTTGGAAAAATCTGAGCTCGAACAGAAATGTCATCACTTTGTTCCATATTTTCTCCTAAAATCATGGCTTCTGATATAAGAGGACTTTTATTTAAATAATATTCAATTTCTTCTGGATAAATATTTTTGCCATTTTTTGTAACTATAACGGTTTTACATCTTCCGGTTATGTATAGCCATTGATTTTTATCAATTTTTCCTAAATCACCTGTATGGAACCATCCATTCACTAAAACCTTATTAGTTTCTTCTGGATTATTATAATATCCGAGCATAACATTTGGCCCTCTAACAACGATTTCTCCAATACCATCTGAATCAGGGTTCTCAATTTTATATTCTACCCCAGGAATTGGAAGACCAACTGAATCATATTTTTGCTTAAAATCATTATTTCCAGCAACCAGAGGAGAACACTCAGTTAATCCGTATCCTTGTAGTACCTTAATACCAAATTTAAAAAAAGATTCAACAATAGCAGGACTTATAGAAGCAGCTCCAACAATAAAGGTCTTTATGCGTCCACCAAGAGAATTTTTAATTTTTCTTTTAACAATTCCTTTTAAGTAAAATGGAATTGTATCCATAATATGAATGCCATCTTTTTGAAATTTTTGAGGGATAGAAGATTTTAATGATTTCATAATTTTATCATGAACATTTTCCAATAAAAGAGGAACACATAAAATAAAGTTTGGCTTAAATTCATTGATATTTTTACTAATATACCTCAGACCTTCACAAAAAGCGATAGAACCACCAGCATAAATAATAAGTAAAAAACCAATAGTGCATTCATATGTGTGATGGATTGGCAAAATAGAAAGTACAGCAACTGATGAATCTACCTTTACAATACTAGCAATTGAAATAATGTTAGAACAAATATTAGCATGAGACAAACATACTCCTTTTGCATTACCTGTTGTACCAGAAGTAAAAAGTAAAATATGCATAGCATTTGGATCAAGTTCCAAATCATTAAATGCAGTATTCCCTTCTTTTAACAGAGCTTTTCCACTTTCAATTAGAGTATCTAAAGATATAAAATTACTAGAATGTTCCATTTCAATCAGATACAAATCTGAATTTTGGATTTTATCTCTGCATTCGGCCAAACTATTAACAAATTTAGAGTCGCCAATGAGAGCAGAACTTTCAGAGATATTTACAAAATTTATAATATCATCTGTATGAAGTTCTTTATCAATTGGAACAACAATGCCGACAATGCAGGCAGCTAAATAAGAAACTGCCCAATGATAACTATTTTTACCAATTACACAGATTTTTTGATTTTTTAAATTCATTTGAATTAATTTGGTTCCGAGTGCTTCCACATCATTTTTAAAAGCTTCATAAGTAATGGAATAAATTTTTCCATTTTCATTTTTTAGATGAAAAGCTGGTTTATTAGCATGTAGTTTTGCAGACTGGAACAACATGTCACGTAAATCAGATACACTATGAGTTTTAAAATAATTTTCTTTCAAAATAAACGCCTCCGTAGTAAAATTCATATTTATATAATATTACAATTGGGAAAATTAAGCAAGTTTTTTTATAAAATTCAGATAAAAGATAAAATCATTTTTAAAGGAATAATAAAATACATAAAATTTAATTTGACAAAAACCTACTTTAATATTAAAATGAAAATAGGTGATACAAATGAAAATAGCAGAGAAAAACGAAGAAAAAAGTATAAAAATTACAATTTTATGTCTAATTGCTATAATTCTATTGTGCATATTTATATTAATTCTTAAAATTATGAATAATGATGCAGTTTATGCCCATATGGAGCAAACATTAAATTTTACTCATGAACCAAAAGAAGAAATGGAAACACAAAGAGAAAAGAAAAATGTAAAAAGAGAAGTCATTACAGAAGAAATTGAACTAGAATATACTACTTTATATGAAGAAGACGAAACTATTCCTAAAGGTACCATACAAATTAAACAAGAAGGAAGAAATGGAAAACAAGAAATTATCACAGAAAAAATCTATGAAGATGAAGAATTAATAGAAGAAAACGTGCTTTCGAATAAAGTTGTACAAGCAAGTATAAATAAAGTTGTAGTTACAGGGACAGCCAAATATAAGAGTAACTATAAAATTAAAGTAGGAGATACTGTTTATGTAGTTGCAGAGACGCTATCTCTTAGAACGGATAAAAGTAGTGAAGCCGAGAAAATTTATACATTAAGTAAAAATGATGCAGTAGTAGTACAAGAAATTGAAAGCAAATGGTATAAAATTACATATAAAGAATATACTGGTTATGTACAAGCAGAAGGAGTTACCTACATAAATCCAGTAATAAGTGATGAATATTATGAAGAGGGTGCTAGCAAAGCACAACTATTAGCAAACTTAAATTTTAATATGGCACTAAATAGGCCAAGTGGATTATCTTTAGATCAATTTCAAAAAGTGCTTAGCGGAAATAAACAAGATGTAAATAAAGTTTTTGAAGAGAATGCAAAATATTTTTATTATGTAGAAAAACAATATAAAGTAAACGGAATTTTTATTGCTGCCATTGGAATTCATGAAAGTGCTTGGGGAACATCAACAATATCTCTAAATAAAAGAAATTTATTTGGATATGGTGCAAATGATGCTAGTCCTTATGGTGGGGCTTATACTTTTAACAGCTACTCAGAGGGAATTGATTTAATTGCAAGAGTACTTATGAAATATTATTTAAATCCAGCAGGAACTACTATTTATGATAATCAAAAAGCGACTGGAGAATATTATAATGGAAACACAATATCAGGAGTAAATAAACGATATGCAAGTGATAGTAATTGGGCAAATAGTGTGTATTCACACATGAAATACTTATATGAAAGATTATAGTACTAAATAGTTATCCTTTGGCTATGCCAAAGGATAACTATTTAGTAAAATTAGATACTTTAAGTAAAAAAAGCAAAAAAATTTCGATAATATAGGTTTACAATAGATATGTCACACCTAATATAAAAAATAAAAGTAGGAAATACCAGAAAATATGATAAAA
>CALXJM010000027.1 GCA_944388625.1 uncultured Clostridia bacterium | reverse complement strand
TCTTTAATTAATTTTAATTCTTCTTCGTCCAAATTTTCTAGTGCAAAATTTAAAAATTCAATAACTACTTTATTAAAAGATATATTTTTATTATCTGATAAAATTTGAATTTTACTTACAACATCTTCTGGTAATCTAAGTGTTTTACTAATTCCAGTGTGATTTTTAGGAAGTTTTAATTTTCTCATATAATCATCCTCCATATACAAAATAATTTTACAATATAAGACAAAAGAAATATGCACCTACTTTAAGTTGCATGATATAAAAATTCAAAAAGAGTTGACAGTTAAAAATAAAATGATATAATTATAGTTAGCATACTAACTATAATTACTTATAGAAAATTTTAAGTGATAAAAACATAAGAAATAAATTTTTACAAAATTAACAAATAGTTATGCTATAAAATAAGAGAAAGGAGGGAATTAGAAATAGCTCATATATATGAAACTGTGGGAAAACTATTTATTTTACTAGTTAGAGAAATAGAACCAGAATTAAGGAAAATAAATTTATATCCAGGTCAAGAAATTTTTTTAGGTATAATTGCAAAGAAAGAGGGAATTACTCTAGTTCAGCTTGCTGATTTAACAAAGAGAACAAAAGCAACTATTACTAATTCAATTAAAAGTTTAGAAAAAGCGGGATATGTTGAAAAGAGAAATAGCAAAACAGATAAGAGAAAACAAGAAATTTACTTAACAGAGGAAGGAAGAAAGGTTAATAAAAAAGTAAAAAAAATAATAGAAAAAATATATTTGAAAATGGATTCAAAACTAGAAACAAAAGAAAGAGAAGTTTTAGAAAATATTGTTGAAAAACTAAGTACACAATAGAAAGTTTGTTTTTAAATTAAATTTTTGTATTAAGAAAGGAAGATTAAGAATATGAAAGAATATATAAAAAAATATGAAAAAAATTCATTAATTGGCTCAATACTAATGTTAGCTTTAGCATTAATATTAATTGTAAAACCAATAGAATTTATGGAAACAGTGATATTTATATTTGGAAGTATTTTGATAATAAATGGAATTATACATATAATATCTTATTTTAGAACAGATAAAGAAATGAGAATTATGAGTTTAGAACTATTAGAAGGAATTATGGAAACTTTGTCTGGAATTTTAATATTATTATCAACAAAATCGCTTATGGCAGTATTTCCAATTCTATTAGGAGTATGGGTAATTATAAAAAATATAATTGGACTACAGATTTCTATAAACTTAAAAGATATTCCACAAAGTGGATGGTTAGGGCTAGTTATATTGTCAATTTTATCTATTATACTAGGAATTGTTATAATTTTCAACCCATTTTCAACAATTATAACAATTACAAGTTTAGCTGGTTTTTTATTTGCTATAACAGAAATTGTTAATATTGTAGAATCTATATATACGTTAATAAAACTAAAAAATTAATTTGCTAAATTAAAACGGAAAATAATCAATATTTCTCATAAAAACCCTATAATTAGAAGATTACTAAAAAACGAACAAAAATTTGTAAAAAGTATTGACAAAAGTAAAATAAAAATATACAATAATACAAACAAAAGTTCTTGAAAACAGGAGGGGGTTTTTATGAATACGATAAAAAAAGATATTATTACATATACTATAGATAGAGCTAGAAATGCAGGATTTTATATTTCTATTGAAAAGGGAGAAGTTATAGTAAAAGCTCCTTGGTATGTAACTAATAAAAGTATTCAAGAAATTGTGGAAGAGAAAAAGAAATGGATAACAGAAAAACTAAGACAATACGAAGATCAAAATATATCACAGAGAAATTATATAAAAAACAAAAAAGCTCAAATTTTTGGCTCAGACTATAATGTGATTATTAAATATGAAAATGAAAAATATCCTAAGTTAGATATAGAAGAAAATAAAATAAAAATTACATTGCCAAATAAATATAAGAAAAATGATAATCAGGATATAATTAATATATTATTGGAAAAAATGTATAATAAAATAGCAGAAGAAGAAATTGCAAACCAAATGGAAAAAAACAGAATAAAATTGGGATTTGCACCAGAAGATTATGAAATTAAAAGAATGAAAAAAGAATTTGCTAAATGTACAGAAGATAAGAAAATAATTGTAAATCCAGACATAGTTACTCTTAGCAAAGAAAAAATAGAAGTTATACTTCTTCATGAATTCTGCCATATAAAATATAAAACGCACGGAAAAGGATTTTATAATTTAATGAGACGATGTATGCCAGATTACAAAAAATATGAAGCAATGTTTTAAGAACATAATTCAAAGATTGAATTTAAATATTTAATTATATTAGAAAATTCTTGCGAAATAAGATTTGTTCTAATACAATTAGAAAAATTTGTGCATACTATAAGTGGAGGTGTTGTTATGAAAGATTATCTAGGAATTAAGGAAGTAAAAGCTTTAGAAGTACTAGATTCAAGAGGAAATCCTACCGTACAAGTGGAAGTAGTAACAGAAGGTGGATTTTATGGAAGGGCTATTGTACCTTCAGGGGCTTCTACAGGAAGTCATGAAGCAGTAGAATTACGAGATAATGAAGAGAGATATTTTGGAAGAGGAGTAGAAAAAGTAGTAGAGAATGTTAATACGAAGATAGCAAGAAAATTAAAAGATATGAATGTATATGAACAGGTCAAAATCGATAAGGAATTGATTGAATTAGATGGAACAGAAAATAAATCAAAATTAGGCGCAAATGCAACTTTAGGAGTATCTTTAGCTGTTGCTAAGGCAGCAGCTAATTCTTTAGGGATAAGTTTATATAACTATATTGGTGGTGTTAATGCAAAACGATTACCAAGACCTATGATGAATATTCTAAATGGAGGAAAACATTCAGATAACAACTTAAATATACAAGAATTTATGATTATACCAGTTTCAGGTAATAGTTTTAAAGAATGCCTACGAATGGGAGTAGAAACATATCATTCCTTAAAAAAGGTATTAAAATCTAAAGGATATTGTATAGCTGTTGGAGACGAAGGGGGATTTGCACCGAATCTTTCAGAAGAAGAAGAAGCATTGGACTTAATTATGGAAGCTATAAAACAAGCAGGCTATAAACCAGAGGAAGACATTGCTATTGCACTGGACATTGCAAGCACAGAGATGCAGGAAGAGGCTAAAAAGATAGAAGAGGAAGGGTATTATTTTTGGAAAACACAAGAATTAAAAACTACAGAGGAAATGATAGGATATTTAGAAGGATTAGTAGATAAATATCCAATAATATCTATCGAAGATGGATTGGCAGAAGATGACTGGCAAGGCTGGGAAATGCTTACAGATAGACTCGGAGGAAGGGTTCAATTAGTAGGAGATGATTTATTTGTAACAAACATACAAAGAATTCAAAAGGGAATAGAAAGTGATGTAGCTAATAGTGTGCTCATAAAGCCAAATCAAATTGGAACATTAACAGAAACATTAGATGCCATAGAACTTGCAAAAGAAAATGGCTATACTGTAATTATTTCTCACCGTTCTGGTGAAACAGAAGATAAAACTATTGCAGATATAGCAGTGGCAACTAATGCAGGACAAATTAAAACAGGAGCACCATGCAGAACAGATAGAGTGGCAAAATATAACCGACTGCTTAATATAGAAGAAGAACTAAATTAAAAATGGGTATTGACAAAACCTCTTAAAACGATATAATTAAGAAAAGAAATTTTAGGAGGTAATATATGAAAACTTATGTATGTAAAGTATGTGGTTATATACACATAGGAGATACTGCACCAGAGAAATGCCCACAATGTGGAGCACCAGCAGATAAATTTGAAGAAAAGGTAGAAGAAGCAAATAAAACTTACGCAGATGAACATAAAATAGGAGTTGCTCAAGGATTAGATAAAGAAGTAGTAGAAGGATTAAGAGCAAACTTTATGGGAGAATGTACTGAGGTTGGAATGTACTTGGCTATGAGTAGACAAGCAGATAGAGAAGGCTATCCAGAGATTGCGGAAGCATATAAAAGATATGCTTTAGAAGAGGCAGAGCATGCTGCTAAATTTGCAGAGCTTTTAGGAGAAATTGTATATCCAGATACAAAGAAAAACTTAAAATTAAGAGCAGAAGCAGAACATGGAGCTTGCATGGGCAAGAAAGAATTAGCTACAAAAGCTAAAGCTCTAAACTATGATGCTATACATGATACAGTACATGAAATGGCAAAAGATGAGGCACGTCATGGAAGAGGATTTGATGGGCTATTGAAAAGATATTTTGGAATTTAAAAATAATATATGAAATTAACAATATAAAAATAAAAAGGCAGTGAAAAAAGTTTCACTGCCTTATTGGTGTTCTCATAGCACAAACAGGCTAAGATAGAACATGCCATCTTCTCCTTTTGCAAGAAGAATGGGATGAACGGTTGGTTCAAGTGCGAGATATTCTTGTGGATTATTAGCATATTTGATTGTCAAATCGATATAATCATCGAAGGGGTGCTCGACCATAATAATTGTTTCATTATTATAGCCTAGATGATTGAATCGCATAATGAGGTAGTCTGCTAAACCGGTGCCAAAGATATCTCCAAAGTAAGCCATAAACCAAAGAGCTTTCTTGGGTTCGGGCAAGTTGTAGTACATGTTCTGAAAAAACTTGGACATTCGACGATAGTTGTGCTCAAAAATTCCAGGATCGTAAACCATATTTGAAAGACGAGACATATCTACAACATCCAAAAACCGAACCATAAAATCCCTCCTAATCATAATGTATTAATAAGTATACTATAATTCACATAAAAAAGCAATAGTTGTTTTTTTAAACAATATATGTATTGCCAAAACAAAAAAAATAATGTATAATAAACACATTATTGGGGTATCGCCAAGCGGTAAGGCATCGGACTCTGACTCCGACATTTCCTAGGTTCGAATCCTAGTACCCCAGCCAAAATTACATTATGCGAACATGAAGTGTTCAAATTTGAGCAATGATGTCTAGCACAATAAAAAGCCATTTATTTAAATGGCTTTTTATTGTATATGAAAAATCGATCTTTCAACATTTTAACAATTTCTATGTATAAACAAAGTTAACTTACTTCCATATAATAAATTAGTTTGACATGTTAATAGTAATGTGATATCATATTTACATAAAATTTGACATATTAGGAGAATGTTTATGCTAGAAAAAATAAGCAAGAGTAGTGATTTAAAGAAACTAAATTATGCTGAAAAAGAGCAATTAGCAGAAGATATAAGAAAACTAATTATAAAAACGGTATCAAAAACAGGAGGACATTTAGCTTCTAATTTGGGTGTAGTAGAATTAACAATAGCGCTACACTCTATTTTTAATGTAGAGAAAGACAGAATTGTGTGGGATGTAGGGCACCAATCCTATGTACATAAAATATTAACTGGTAGAAAAAATCAAATGGAATCTTTGCGAAAACTTAATGGAATTGCTGGATTTCCAAAGGTAAGTGAAAACCAAGCAGATTCATTTAATACAGGACATAGTAGTACTTCTATATCAGTAGCATTAGGAATGGCAAGGGCAAGAGACTTACTTAAACAAACAAATAAAATTATTGCTGTTATTGGAGATGGAGCATTAACCGGAGGTATGGCAGAAGAAGCTCTAAATGATGCCGGAAGTAGTAATACAGATTTAATTGTTATATTAAATGATAATGAAATGAGTATATCTAAAAATATAGGTGGTATTTCTAGGCTTTTAACAAAAATAAGAACGAAAAAATTTTATACTAGCTCAAATTCTATTATAAAAAGAATTACAAAAAAAATCCCTGTAATAGGAATTCCTACAGTAAGAATGGTAAGAAGAATAAAAAATGGAATTAAGCAATTGGTTATACCCAACATGTATTTTGAAGATATTGGATTTAAATATTTAGGTCCAGTAAATGGTCATGATATTGAAAAGCTAGAAGATATATTAACCTTTAGTAAAAAAGAGAAAGGACCAGTTTTAATTCACGTAATAACCAAAAAAGGAAAAGGATATAAACCAGCGGAAGAAAATCCAGATACTTTTCATAGTACAGGTAGTTTTGATATAGAAACAGGAGAAAAAAGCCAAAAAAATTTAAAAGATTATTCAAAAGTATTTGGGGATAAATTAATAAAACTTGCACAAAAAAATGAAAAGATTGTTGCAATTACAGCAGCAATGAAAGATGGAACTGGGCTTACCGAGTTTGCTAAACTATTTCCAGATCGTTTTTTTGATGTGGGGATAGCAGAACAACATGCTTTAGGAATGGCTGCAGGAATGGCAAAAGAAGGATTAATTCCTGTGGTGCCTATTTATTCTTCGTTTTTGCAAAGAGGATATGATCAAATCATTCACGATATATGCATACAAAATTTACCAGTAATAATAGGAGTGGATAGGGCTGGAATTGTAGGACAAGATGGAGAAACACATCAAGGAATACTGGATTTAGCTTTCTTAAATACTATTCCGAATATAACTATTATGGCTCCAAAGGATTTTCAAGAATTAGAAGATATGCTAGAATATGCAATTAAATTGAATAAACCAGTAGCCATACGATATCCAAAAGGAAAAGAAGAAAAAATAAAATCTTGGGAGCATCCTAATATAGAACAAGGAAAATCAGAGCTTATTTTGAATGGAAATGATATTACAATAATAGCAATTGGAAAAATGGTAGCAAGAGCACAGAATGTGGCAGATAAACTAGAAAAAATAGGAATACATGTAGAACTTATTAATACTAGATTTTTAAAACCAATTGATAAAACCGCAATTATTAAATCTATTGAAAAAACTCATCATGTTGTAACTATAGAAGATGGAACTTTACAAGGTGGACTATATACTAAAATTTTACAAATAATCAATCAAGCAAAAATAAATGCAAAAATTTTACCATTTGGCTATCCAGATAAATTTATAAAGCACGGAACAATAGAGGAAATTGAAAATATTTATGGATTAGACGAAGAAAATATTGTTAGAATAATCGGTCAATTTCTTGCATTTGCACAAGTATAAGTATATAATAGAATAAATTTAATTATGAGAAAAATTAAAAAATAATTAGAAAGTGGTAAATAACTTTAAAATAGAAGATGCTATGCTAGTTATTTTTTAAGCAATGTTTGTACATTGGAAAGGAATGAACAATAAAATGGGGAAAAAATCACATAAGTTTGTAGAAATAGAAAACTTAAAAGACATGTTAAAAAAATCTGGAGAACTTTATGGGGAACGTCCAGCATACAAATTTAAAACGGAAGAAGCGGGAAAATTTAGAATAGTTACACATAACGAATACAGAAAACAAATTGATTATTTAGGAACTGCACTTATTAATTTGGGATTAAAAGGAAAAAGAATTGCAGTTATAGGGGAGAACCGATATGAATGGGGTCTTTCATATTTAGCTATTTGCTGTGGAACTGGAGTTGTAGTACCACTAGATAAAGCACTACCTGCAAATGAAATTGAAAGCTTAATTATTCGTTCAGGAGTAGAAGCAATATTTTATTCACAAAAATATGATGATATCATGAAAGATATAAGAGCTAGAAATACAACGGATTTGAGATATTATATATCAATGGACCTAGAAGAAAAACAAGATGGCGTATTATCACAAAAAGAACTAATTCAAAAAGGAAAAGAACTTGTAATTAATGGTAACAGACAATTTATAGATGCAACTATAGATAGTGAAAAAATGGGATTTATGTTATTTACGTCTGGAACTACATCTATGTCAAAAGCGGTTATGTTATCTCATAAAAATATATGTTCGAATTTAATGGATATAGCAGCAACAATAGAAATTAATAGTCAAGACGTAATGCTTTCTTTTTTACCTTTGCATCATACTTTTGAATGCACAGCAGGATTTTTATACCCAATGTATAAAGGTTCATGTATTGCATTTTGTGAAGGAATTAAACATATTGCAGACAATATAAAAGAATATGAAATAACTGCAATGATTTCTGTACCAGTATTATTTGAAAATATGTACAAAAGAGTTATGAAAGCTATAGAAAAAAAAGGAATGAAAGAAAAAGTAGAACAAGGAATTAAATTAAGTAATATCTTATTGAAAATCGGAATTGATATGAGAAGAAAAATTTTTAAAGAAATTCATGCAAACTTAGGAGGAAAAGTAAGACTTTTTGTAAGTGGAGCTGCTGCACTAGATCCTGTTGTAGAAAAAGGTTTCAATGATTTAGGATTAAAAATTGTACAAGGCTATGGATTAACAGAGACTTCTCCAATTATATCTGCTGGAAATGATTTTGAATGGAAAACAGGCTCAGTAGGGAAAGTATTTCCTAGCTTAAAAGTAAAAATTGTAGAAAAAAATGAACAGGGAATTGGAGAAATTGCAGTAAAAGGACCTTCTGTTATGTTAGGATACTATAACAATGAAGAAGCAACAAAAGAAGTATTAAAAAAAGATTGGTTTTATACAGGTGATTTAGGATATTTAGACAAGAAAGGTTTTCTATATATAGCTGGAAGACAAAAAAATGTTATTGTATTAAAAAATGGCAAGAATATTTATCCAGAAGAAATTGAAAGTGTTATTAACCGAATCGAAGGTGTTAAAGAATCTTTTATATATGGTAAACCAGAAAAAGATGATGACTTAAAAATATGTGTAAAAATAGTATATGATAGGGAAACTGTTAAAGAAACTTATGGAGTAGAAACTGAAGAAGAAATTTTAGCTAAAATGTGGGAAAAAGTAAAAGAAATTAATAAAACAATGCCAGCATATAAGTATATAAGAGAAGTTATGGTAACAGAAGAAGAATTAATAAAAACAACTACTCAAAAAGTAAAACGTCACGAAGAAATAAAAAAAGTGTTGGGATAATACAGTACAGAAATTTTCGAGGAGAACCTAATTCTCCTCGAAAAAATAAAAAAAATTTTAAAAAAGTGTTGACAAAATAAAAGATATCATTTATAATCTATAAATGTCAGAGGAAATGCGGGTGTAGTTCAATGGTAGAATTCCAGCCTTCCAAGCTGGTTACGTGGGTTCGATTCCCACTACCCGCTCCAATATTTGATGTTGCCAAATATCTGTATAAAATTCAACAGATATTTGGCTATTTTTTTATTCATATTAGATTTTTCTAGATACTTGCTAATTATTTACTTTTATGGTATATTTATAAAGATAAAATAAATATACAAGGAGTACTATATGAAAAATTTCTTAAAAGGAATAATTGTAGGAATAGGTGGAATTGCACCTGGACTAAGCGGAAGTGTATTATTAGTTATATTTGGCTTATACGAAAAAACAATAAATGCAATTGGTACATTATTTAAAAATTTCAAAAAAAATGTATTATTCTTAATTCCATTATTTTTAGGATTTGGAGTTGGGGTTTTAATATTTAGCAAAATAGTAAATTTTTTCTTAAACAATTTTGAAATGCAAACTAGATTCGCTTTTTTGGGTTTAATTTTAGGCACAATACCATTATTTTATAAAGAAGTGAAGAAAAAGGGCTTTTCTAAAAAATATTATATTTTGATTGCATTATCATTTATAATAGGAATAAGCTTAATTTTAATGAATCAAAATGCATTCCCACAAATTGAAAACCCTAATATATTACAATCTATACTATTGGGAATAGCAGTTGCAGGTTCTTCAATAGTACCAGGAGTAGATAGCGCAGTAATTCTATCATCTCTTGGACTATATGAATTATATGTTAGCTCACTTGCAAACTTCAATTTAAGTGTATTAATACCAGCAGGATTTGGATTGGTATTAGGTGCATTGTTGATTTCATTTATTGTAAATAAATTAGTGAAAAACTATTATACAATTACATTTTCAATAATATTTGGTTTATTTATATCAATAATACCAAGCGTATTAAATGAAAGTTGTATTTTAGCATTTAATGTACAATCTGTAATTTCTATATTAATTTTGATAATTGGATTTTGCATTTCTTTTTACTTGGGAGATATCAGTGAAAACAATAAAAGAATAGAGAGAGTAATTAAATATTTAAAAACAGCATTAAAATTAGAACCTAAAAGAAAACAATTAAAAGAATCAAATAACTAAATGAAACATTCCGATAAATTTACGAAACATACAATTTTGATAAAAGTTGTATGTTTTTTTAATTTTTTGAATAAAATATTCAAAACTGCAAATAATATAGAAAAATAGAAAAGGAGAAGATATGGAAAGTATATTAAATAATTTAAATAATTTCTTAAGTGATTTGAATGTCTTTTATCGTAAACTACAGAATTATCATTGGAACATAAAAGGAAAAGATTTTTTTGTAGTGCATCCTAAGCTAGAAGAATATTATACAGAAGTAAATACACAAATAGATGAGATTGCAGAACACATCTTAGCATTATGTGGACAACCATTAGGAACATTAAAAGATTATTTAAATATTACGAAAATAACAGAAGCTGAAAATAAAAAAGTGGATTCCACGTTAGTGTATAATGAATTAATAAAAGATTATTCCACACTACTAGAAGATGTTAAAAATATAAAAAATGTAGCAGATAAAGAAGGGGAACATAAAACTTCTGCTATGATGGATGATATAATTGATGATTATAGTTTAAAAATATGGATGCTAAAACAAAGTCTAGAATAAATAATTTAAAAACAAATTTATTTGAAAACATAAAAAAACAAAATATATAAATCCTCCCATAAAAAATATTAAGGGAGGATTTTGTTATGAAAAAAATATTATATATACTATAGCATATAATAAAATATAATGAATATTTATACATATAATATTTGCATATTTGTAAATGTTTTGTGAAATTTGTTGACAATAAAGTAATATATTGCTAAGATAGTTAACAGTATTAAGCAATAAGCAAGGAGGATTATACATGGATGCAAGAGCAAAAGCGGAAGAATTTTTTGAAATAATAGCACAAAGAAAGAAAAATCTTATAGAAATACCACTTAATTGCTCACAGGGAGAAACAGGAACTTTGTTATACTTAATGTTTATAAAAGATGGAATTTCATCAAGTGAACTTGCAGAAGTTTTAAGAGTAAGTTTGCCTAGAATTGCATCTGTAGTAAATTCTTTGGAATCTAAAAAATTAATAGAAAAAACAATCGATAGTGAAGATAAAAGAAAAACAGTAATACGAATAACGAAACTCGGAGAAGAATTAGTCCTAGCTAAAAGGCAAGAAGCAATAAATAAAATTACAAAAATAGTAGAAAATTTAGATGAAAAAGATATAGATGAATACATAAGATTAACAAAAAAAATTGGACAAATAATGGAAAATAATACTTGAATAAATATTAGTAAAAATAGAGAAAAAAATAAATAAGAGAAATGCTTAATAATTTAAATGTTATCGAAAAATAGGAGAGTATAAATGTTACAGATAAAAAATATTCATAAACGATATAAGACAGGAGATTTAATACAAAGAGCTTTAGATAATGTAAGTTTAAACTTAAGAGATAATGAATTTGTTGCAATACTTGGACCAAGTGGATCTGGTAAAACAACACTTCTAAATATTATTGGTGGTTTGGACAGATACGATGAAGGAGACTTAATAATTAATGGAATTTCTACAAAAAAATATAAAGATAGAGATTGGGATTCTTATCGTAATCATACAATTGGCTTTGTATTTCAGAGTTATAATTTAATACCACATCAAACAATTTTAGCTAATGTAGAATTAGCTTTAACAATATCAGGAATATCAAAAAATAAGCGAAGACAAAAAGCAATAAAAGCCTTAGAACAAGTAGGACTTGGAAATCAACTTCATAAAAAACCAAATCAATTATCAGGAGGACAAATGCAAAGAGTTGCTATTGCAAGAGCTCTAGTAAATGATCCAGATATAGTACTTGCTGATGAACCAACAGGAGCTTTGGATAGTGATACAAGTATTCAAGTTATGGAGTTATTAAAAGAAGTTGCAAAAGATCGTTTAGTGGTGATGGTAACGCATAACCCAGAACTTGCAAGAGATTATGCTACTCGTATTGTAAATATAAAGGATGGAAAAATACTTTCGGATACAAATCCTTATATATTTGAAAAAGAAAAAAATATAAAACATGTACATAAGAACTTAGGGAAAACATCAATGTCCTTTTTAACTTCACTGTCACTAAGCTTTAATAATTTAAAAACAAAAAAGGGTAGGACAGTTTTAACTTCTTTTGCAGGATCAATTGGAATTATTGGTATAGCACTAATATTGTCATTATCAAATGGAGTTAATACATATATTACTTCAGTAGAAGAAGAAACTCTAGCGGAATACCCATTACAAATACAAAGCTCAGGAGTTGATATAAGTTCTTTGCTTATGGAAGGAAATAGTAGTGATGAAAACGACGAAAAAATTGAAGATATAAATGTTAGCAAAAGAATAACAAATATGTTTTCAAAAATAAGTTCTAATGACTTAAAATCTTTAAAGCAATACCTAGAAAGTGATAGTTGTCCTATAGATGAACATGCAAAACATATTGAGTATATATATAATGTTACTCCTATAATTTATAATTCAGATATAGAAAATCTAAGAAAAGTAAACCCAGACACTACTTTTTCAAGTCTAGGAATGGGTTCAGGAGCCTCTTCTAATAGTATGATGTCTAACATGATGAGTACAGATGTATTCTTCCAAATGCCAGAAGATATGGGTTTATATGAAAATCAATATGATGTAAAAGCGGGGAAATGGCCTACAAATTATAATGAATGTGTCTTAGTATTAACCTCACAGGGAAACATTAGTGATTTCTTGCTATATACATTGGGGTTAAGAGATTATAGTGAACTAAAAAATCTGGTTATTAAATTTTCAAATGGCGAAGAAGTAAGTGCTCCAAACAATTTAGGTTCATACTCTTATAATGATATTTTAGGAATAACTTTTAAATTAATTGACATTAGTGATTGCTATGAATATGATGAAGAATATAAAATTTGGCATGATAAAACTGATAATGCTGAATATATGAAAAAGATTGTGACAAGTGGAGAAGATTTGAAAATAGTCGGAATTGTTAAACCGAAAGAAGGAGCAACAAGCGCTATGCTGACAAGTGGAATTGGTTATCCGGCGTCTCTAACAGATTACGTTATTAAAAATGCAGAAAATAGTAAAATAGTACAAGAACAATTAGCAAATCCGGAAGTTAATGTATTTACAAATAAAAGGTTTGATGAAATCGAATCAGAAAATTCTTTTGATGTGAACTCTTTAATTGATGTAGATACAAATGCAATTAAATCAGCTTTCAAGATAGATAAATCAAAAATAAAAATAGATTTTGGAAACTTAAATAATATATTAACACAAAATTCATTACAAACTTTTAATATAAACGATATTTTAAGTAAACTTGAGTTTTCTATGTCAAGCCAAGACATACAAACAATAATATCTGATTTTTTAAATGGCTATAAAGAATATATACAAGATAAACCAGAAGCTGATGTTAGTATAATAAGTAAGCAATTAGCGGAGTATTTACAATCAAAAGAAGTTGGAGAATTGCTAAATAAAAAAATTCAAGAAATTATTCAAGAAAATGGTAATTTAAGTATATCACAAGAACAAATGCAAGAAATTATAGAAGAAATATTAGCAGGATATGAAAAATATGTAGAAGACAATGAATTAATAAGTATAGAAGATTTGAATAAATACTTTACGGAATATATTAATTCAGAACAAGCTAAAAATATCATTACAAACAGTATATCACAAATAATAAAATCTCAAAATTTGGATGAACAAATATCAACTATAATGGAAGAATATATAAAAAATGTTGTTGAAATAATTAGCAAAAGTATGCAACAACAAATGGAATCAAGTATTCAAGATTTAAGTAAATCATTAACAGAAGCAATTAGTATAGATCCAAATACTTTTATAGGAGCATTCAAAATGAAAATGGACGAAGAAGAGTTATCTGAATTATTTAATTCACTTATGTCTAAAGAAAATGTTACTTATGAGAGTAATTTGAAAAAATTAAATTACGCTAATTTTGATGAACCAAGCAGAATTGATATTTATCCCAAAAATTTTGAAGGAAATAAGGAAATTACCAATTTGTTAAATGACTATAATATTAATATGCAAGAAAATGGGGAAGAAGATAAAGTAATTTTATTTTCAGATATGGTAGGAACCTTGATGAGCTCTGTAACAACTATTGTCGACACCATAAGTTATGTATTGATTGCTTTTGTTGCTATATCATTAGTTGTTTCATCAATTATGATTGGTGTAATAACATATATCAGTGTATTAGAACGTAAAAAAGAAATTGGAATTTTGCGAGCAATGGGGGCTTCTAAACATAATATATCACAAGTTTTCAATGCAGAAACTATTATAATTGGAGCATTTGCAGGAATAATTGGAATAGGAATTACTTTGCTATTACTAATTCCAATAAATGAAATAATTGCATTAATTTCAAATGGCGTAAATGTTACTGCCTCATTGCCAGCTACAGCAGGAATTATTTTGATTGTATTAAGTATAGTTTTAACATTAATTGGAGGTATCATTCCTTCTAGAAGGGCAGCTAAAGAAGATCCAGTATTGGCGTTAAGAAGTGAATAATGAAGTGAATATCTAATAATAATGCAAATACGAAAAAAATACAAATAAATAAATAATTTAAATGAAACCATACATGATGAATCCATTTTGACATAATAAATTATACTACACTGTACTATGCCTTACTTTTATGGTATAATATATATATACATATTACCAACAAAAGGAGGAACAGAAAAATGTTGGAAATAGGAACAGTAGTAGCGGCAATCTTTTTGGGCTTGGTAGGTATTCTACTTTTACCTATTTTATGTAGGTGGATACTTATCCTTGCTAGAAAGATTTTCAGTTTGACGGTTGATTTATTTGGAATTGAAAGTCGGGCAGCAGGCGAAATGGCAGCAGCATTTTTCTGGACAGGGATAGGAATGTGCGTAATTGTATATTTCATTACAACATGACGAGACAAATTCCTAAAAAACGCAAGAATAAATTTCTTGCGTTTTATTTTGAAAGTTGTTTCTTATTCGTAGCTATTTTTACTATCTTCATTTTCTTACACCATCCTTTCGTTTGGATGATTTTAATATTGTTTTTAGGCAACAAAAAATCAACCAGATTTTATTTTCTGATTGATTTTGCATTAATTCTGTTTCATTAATTCGAACAGATTCATCTCTGGAGCGAATCACATACAAGTTACGAACTCTGTTCTCTTTCTAGAAATATTATAGAATAAATAAAAATAATTTTCAATACTTATATAAAACAAATTCAAAAAAGATGGACTTGGACAGTTTTTTTGGAATAAACATTGATAAAAAATTATTTTTAGTATATACTATTAGCATGTTATTAAAGGAGATACGTTATGGAAATTGAAAGAAATTATTATTTAAGTAAATTAATATCTAAAAAAGAAAATAAACTTATAAAAATAATTACTGGAATTAGAAGAAGTGGTAAATCATACTTACTCGATCCAATTTTTAAGAACTATTTACTAGAAAGCGGTGTTAAAGAAAATCACATTATAAAATTAGAATTAGACTCTATTGAGAACGAAGAATATACTAACCCTAAAAAACTTTATGAATATATTATGAATAAAGTAACTGATAACAATACTTACTATATTATTTTAGACGAAATTCAAAAAGTAGATAATTTTGAAAGTGTTTTAAATAGCTTTTTAAGAAAATCAAATCTAGATGTATATGTAACAGGAAGTAATTCTAAATTCTTGTCTTCAGATATAATTACTGAATTTAGAGGTCGTGGTGATGAGATAAAAGTTTATCCTCTAAGCTTTTCTGAGTTTATGTCAGTATATGATGGTAATGAAGTAAAAGGTTTAGATGAATATATAATTTATGGAGGATTACCTCTAATTACAACTTTTAAAACAGTTGAAGAAAAAATCGATTACTTAAATTTTCAAAAAGATAATGTATATATTAATGACGTAATTGAAAGAAATAATATAAGAAACGATGAAGAATTAAAAACTTTAATAGAAATAATATCTTCAAGTATAGGTTCTCTTACTAATCCAACAAAACTATATAATACATTTATCAGTAAAGGAAATAAAAATATTACAAATAAAACAATA
>CALXJM010000026.1 GCA_944388625.1 uncultured Clostridia bacterium | reverse complement strand
AGTAATATTTACGAGCCTGATTATGTTGTTGTTGTAGATGACACTTTACTTGAAAGTGTTCCTGTTACTGCTGGTTTGAAGCCTACAGGCGCTATTGTTATTAATACTACAAAAGATGCAGATTCCATTCGAAATGCTCTGGCTCGGATATTCTGGTGATATTTATACTATTGATGCAAGAAAAATTTCCTTAGAAACACTTGGTAAATATTTCCCAAATACTCCTATGCTTGCAGCTATTGTAAAAGTAAGTAAAATAATGAGTGAAGAAGAATTTTTAAAAGATATGACTCATTCCTTTGAGCATAAATTTGCTAAAAAACCTGAGGTTATTGAAGGAAATATGAAAGCTTTAGAAATGTCTTTAAAGGAAATTCATAAAATATAATTTATCTAAAAGGAGGTTTACTTATGAGTACACCAATTGATTCAAATACTTCATGGAAAGATATGACTATTGGAGGAAATATTTATGATGCTGGAAATGCTAGAAATTTTACAACAGGAGACTGGCGTTCTGTAAAACCTATTTATTTAGCAGAAAAGTGCAAGCAATGTGGTTTGTGTTTCCCTGTTTGCCCAGATGATGCAATTCCAGTAAACAAAGAACAAAAAAGAGAAAATTTTAATTACGATTATTGTAAAGGTTGTGGCGTTTGTGCAAAGGTTTGCCCTTTCGGTGCCATTATTATGGAATAAAAATATAAGGAGGTTAAAAATGAGTATAAGAGAACGTTTAAGTGGAAATGAAGCTGTTTCGATTGCAATGAAACAAATCAATCCAGATGTAGTTGCTGCATTTCCAATTACTCCATCTACAGAAATTCCCCAATACTTTTCTACTTTCGTTAGCAATGGTGCTGTAGATACAGAGTTTGTTGCAGTTGAAAGTGAGCACAGTGCTATGAGTGCTTGTATTGGTGCAGAAGCTGCTGGTGCAAGGGCAATGACAGCTACATCTGCTAATGGTTTGTCTTTAATGTGGGAGATGCTTTATATTGCTTCTAGTTTGCGATTACCTATTGTTATGTCTTTAGTAAATCGTGCCGTTTCTGGCCCACTCAATATTCATAATGATCATTCAGATGCTATGGGAGCAAGAGATTCTGGGTGGATACAGCTATTTTCTGAAAATAATCAAGAAGCTTATGATAATATTTTAATGGCACATAGGATTGCTGAACATAAAGATGTGTTGCTTCCATTAATGGTTTGTCAAGATGGATTTATTACTTCACATTCTATTGAAAATATTGAACTTTTGGAAGATGAAAAAGTAAAAAGTTTTGTTGGAACCTACAAGCCAGAACATTATTTATTAAATGATAAAGAACCAATAGCTATTGGCCCATTAGATTTGCAATCTTATCTTTTTGAACACAAAAGACAACAATCAGAGGCTATGAGAAATGCAAAAAGAGTTATTTTAGAAGTATCAGAAGAGTTTGAAAAATTAACAGGAAGACATTATGGATTTTTTGAAGAATATAAACTATCAGATGCAGAAATTGCTGTTGTTTGTATGAATTCAACCGCAGGTACTGCTAAATATACTGTAGATGAATTGAGGAAAAATGGAATTAAGGCAGGTCTTCTTAAAATTCGTTGTTTTAGACCTTTCCCAGCAGAAGAAGTTGCAAATAGTTTAAAACATTTAAAAGCTATTGCTGTTTTAGATAAGGCTGATTCATTAAATGCTGCTGGTGGTGCTTTATATGAAGATGTTGTTGCTGGTATGTTTACAAGCAATATTCACGTTCCTACTATAAACTATGTATATGGTATAGGTGGAAGAGATACGAAATCTACTGATATTGAAAAAGTGTTTTCTGAATTATCTACTGTTGCTAAAACAGGAGATATCGGAAATCCTTATCGTTATTTAGGTGTAAGGGGGGAAAACTAATGGCATATAATTTAAAACAGATTATTGCAGAAAAACCTTCAAGATTTACAGCAGGTCATAGAATGTGTGCTGGTTGTGGAGCACCTCCTGTTGCAAGAATGATATTAAGAGCTTTAAAGCCAGAAGATCATGCTGTTATTGCTAATGCCACAGGATGTATGGAAGTTTCAACTTTTATTTATCCATACACATCTTGGACAGATTCTTTTATTCATACAGCTTTTGAATGTTCTGCTGCAACTGAATCTGGTGTTGAGGCTGCTTATCAATCTTTAAAAAGGCAGGGCAAATTACCAGAAAATAAAGAAACAAAATTTATCGCTTTTGGTGGTGATGGTGGAACTTATGATATTGGTATTCAAAGCTTATCTGGAGCTATGGAAAGAGGCCATGATATGGTATATGTTTGCTATGATAATGGTGCATATATGAATACTGGTATTCAACGTTCTTCTGCTACTCCAAAGTTTGCAGATACCACAACTTCTCCTGCAGGTACAAAAATTCCTGGTAAAATGCAATCAAGAAAAGATTTAACTAAAGTTTTAGCTGGTCACCATCTTCCTTATGTTGCTCAAAGTATTGCTGTTAATAATTTTAAAGACTTATATGAAAAAGCTGAAAAAGCGATTTATACCAAAGGTGCTTGTTTCTTAAATGTTTTAGCTCCATGCCCTAGAGGTTGGGGATATAATACTGAAGATTTAATGCAAATTAACAAGTTGGCTGTAGAAACATGCTACTGGCCTTTATATGAAATTATTGATGGCAAGTATGTAATTAATTATAAGCCAAAAAATAAATTGCCAGTTGAGGAATTTTTAAAACCACAGAAAAGGTTTAAACATATGTTTAAACCAGGAAATGAATGGATGATTGAAGAATTCCAAAAAGAAGTAGATAATAGATGGCAAGAATTGTTAGATTTAGAAGAAATTACAAATAAAAATTAATTTAAGTGCAAATATTTAAACAATTATCCCTCAGCTTAGCTGAGGGATAATTGTTTACTCGTTTTTTATATGTAAAATTATTCTTCTTCTGGTGCGTCTACTGGACAAACTCCAGCACAACTTCCACAACCAATGCACTCATTTGCATCAATTTCATATTTTCCATTTCCTTTTGATATACATCCTACAGGACATTCTGCTACACATGCTCCACAACTAATGCATTTATTTGTTATTTTATATGCCATGTTTTTCACCACCTTTCATCGTATTGTTATTCTTCCTGATTTTCCAATCTGTCTAGTTCTTCTAAATTTTCTAGTTCTTTTAAATCTTCTTCATTTGTGTCTATTTCTTCTTTATCTCCTGTTCCTTCTTTTAGCACTTTTACATCTTTAGCATCATATTTTTTATAAAAAGTTTCATCATTTTCTACTAGTTTTACTTTTATCTTTTCTTTCAAAGTTTCTACTCCGCAAACTTCTCCTATGCCTTCTTCTGTTTCTACAATTGCTCCCATTTTAGGTAATCGTGCTAGTTTTTCTTCATATACTTCTTGTTCGTATTTTAAGCAACACATGAGTCTTCCGCAATTTCCAGCTATTTTAGATGGATTTAAAGATATGTTTTGCTCTTTTGCCATTTTTATAGATACTGTTTCGAAATTTCCCAAAAAAGAGCAACAGCAAAGTTCTCTACCACACATGCCGTTTCCTCCAACTCTTTTTATTTCATCTCGAACCCCAATTTGTCTAAGCTCAATTCTATTTTTTAAAACAGAAGCTAGATCTTTTACTAGTTCTCTGAAATCAATTCTTCCATCTGCTGTAAAATAAAATACAATTTTGCTATTATCAAATTTATATTCTACATCTATTAAATTCATGTCCAATTTATGTTTTTTTATTTTTTCTATACATATGCCCTTTGCTTTTTCTTCTTTTTTCTTATTGTCCTCATAGCGCTTTTTATCTGCTTCAGTGGCTATTCTTATGACTTTTTTTAGTGGGTTTACTATCTTTTCTTCTGGATATTCTCTTCCTGCAATTGCTATTTCTCCATATTCTTCTCCCATTGCTGTTTCCACAATTACATTTTCTCCTAAATTAATTTTTAAGTTTCCTGGGTCAAAAAAATATATTTTCCCTGGTCTTTTAAATCTTACTCCAACAATATTTTTCATGCTCATTTCCTTTCGTATATACTCTCCCATATGGAAAGCAACATATTATCTATGCACATATCAAAATTAGCATTTGATTTTAGTCTCTTCTTAGTTTTTTCCAATATCTGAACACAGTCAATATATCTAGCTACTTTTGATCTGTTATTAATTTCTTCTTTCATTTTTTTTAAAAATAGATTATTCATATAATTTATAATATTTAGTATTTCTTCTTTGTTCTGATATATTACATTTTGATTATTTAAAATATCTATTTTACCTTTTTTATCCATAGTTATAAAAAAATTTTCTATTTGATTGTACAATTCTGATTTTTGTTGCCATTTAAAGGCATTTCCAATACTCCCATCAAATATTTCCAAATCTGCTTGTGTTATATTTGAAAATTTTTTTTCTTTTTCTAAATATTCTTTAAGAGTTTTCTCTTCTATTTGTTTAAAAACTATTTTAGTACATCTTGATTTTATTGTAGTTAAAATCTGACTTTCATTTTGTACAATTAATATTATAACTAGATATTCTGGTGGTTCCTCTAGAGTTTTAAGTAAGCAGTTCTGTGCTTCCTTTGTCATAGTATCTGCATCATTTAGTATATACACTTTTCTTGTTCCTATAATTGGTTTTTCAATGGCTTTATTCATTAGATTTCTAATTTGTTCGATTTTTATTGTTCCATTTTCTGGGTTCAAAAGCAAAAAGTCTGGATGATTCTGTGTTTCAAATTCTAGACAAGATTTGCACTTTTTTTCTTCCATATCTCCTAAACATAAAATGCTTTTTGCAAAACCTTTTGCAAATTCCTGTTTACCAATACCTTCTCTTCCTACAAACATATAGCTATGAACAAAATTTTTTGTTTGCACAATTTTTTGTAGTAATTTTTTATTTTCTTCGTTACCAATTAAATCTCTTAGTTCCAAGTTTTTCTCCTATTTATTCTACCTTTCCGAACAAATTGAATGGCCAAAAGCGAATAGCTACTTTGCTTTCTACTTTTTCTAATGGGATGCATCCAAATCTTCTACTATCTGTACTCTGACCTCTATTATCTCCCATAACAAATATTGTCCCTTCTGGAACAATAATGTCTGTGAATGCTCCATCAAGTGCATCTGTTATTATTCCATCTCTTAAGTATGTTTCTTGCAGTTCTTCTCCATTAATATATACTTTGTTATTTTCAATTTTTATATGTTCTCCTGGAAGTGCTATTACTCTTTTTATATAACTGGTTTTATTAATTTCTAGTACATAATATGTAAATTTTGAAAACCAATTTTTAGGCTCATTTTCATATTTTGCAACTGGGTTATTTAAGTCAGCTTCTGCTGCCGGAATAAATGATGTAGATGGTGCTTCAAATGTTATAATCTCTCCTCTATCAGGAGCTTTTCCTAATGTTTTATCTAGTTTATTTAATATTAATCTTTGATCTTGTTGCAATGTTGGGTACATAGAAGGTTGTTTTACAACTGTTGGTGTTCCTATAAAATAACGTACTAAGATAGCTAAAATAATAGCAATAATTATACAATATGACCATTCTAAAATTTCTTTTACGACTGGATTTAGCTTTGACTGATTTTGCATTTTATTCCCTCTTTACTTTGATGATATATTCATTATACATTAGTATTTAGCATTTTTCAATAATATTAATAAATTTATGTTTGTCATTCATTTTTTTTATTTTCTGTGCCTTCTCTTTGTTTTGTTGGAATTTGAATTACAACTTCTGTTCCTTTTCCTACAGTACTTCTTATATCAATACTAGCATTGTTTTGTTCTAGTATTTCTTTTGCAATAGATAGTCCAAGTCCCGTTCCTCCAAATTCTCTTGAACGGGCTTTATCTACTCGATAAAATCTTTCAAATATTTTTTCCAAGTCTTCTTCTGGTATACCAATTCCATTATCAATAATTTTTATATAAGCATTATTGTATACAAATCCTACATAAATTTTTATTGTTCCACCTTCGTTTGTATATTTAATGCTATTAGTAAGTATATTTACAATTACACGTTCTATTCCATATTTATCTGCATATACTAAAGGCACATCTGCTGTTACAAAGCACTCTACTGTATGTTTCTTTTTTTCTATTTCTAATGCTAAATTTTCTTGTGTTTTCTTTACTAATTCTCCTAAATCAAATTCCGTTTTTTCCCATTTTACTTGATTATTATCATATCTTGATAATGTAAGTAAATCTTGTACTAATCTTGACATCCTCTTGCTTTCAGTTTCAATTACATGTAAAAATTTATCTTGAGTTTGTTTATCATATTCTCCTTCTACTAAT
Source organism: uncultured Clostridia bacterium (assembly GCA_944388625.1). Taxonomy (GTDB): domain Bacteria; phylum Bacillota; class Clostridia; order TANB77; family CAG-508; genus CALXJM01. The sequence goes on along the minus strand of CALXJM010000026.1, from coordinate 10,560 downwards.
GTTTCTGCATAACCCATAATAGAAGTAATTGGTGTTTTAAGTTCATGTGATACATTGGCCACAAATTCCTTTCGCATGTTGTCTAATTTTACATGCTCTGTAATATCTTGAATAACTACAATTACACCTGCAATTAAATCTTTTTCATCTTTAAATGGTGCAAAAAATAAATTTACATACTTTTCTTTTAAATCCACTTTTTGTTCTGAAGAAGTCCAGTCGTCTAGATAAACCACTTTTTCCATATTAATGTCGACATCGATTTTTTTAAATATTTTATCAAATGTATCATCTTCTTTTTGAATTTTTAATAATTCTTTTGCAGCAGGATTAATATGAAGAATTTTTCCATCCATGTTGAATGCTATAATTCCATCCGTCATATGAACCAAAATCGTTTCTATTTGCTTTTTTTGTCTCGTTGCTTCTTTTAAGTTTTCTTGTAGTTCACTTGTCATGATGCTGAATGCTTTTACTAAATCATCAATTTCACTTTTGTTGTTTGTTTCTTTTAAGTATTTTATATCAATACTTTCCCCTGATGCGATTCGTTCTGCACTCTTAATAATTTTGGAAATTGGTCCTATAATTACTTTTACTACAAAAAAACCTACTATAATAGAAATAACTCCAAATATTCCTATTGAATAAATTGTTATGGTTTGAATTTGAGATATTTCTTCTTGCATAATTCGGTCCACTTGTTCATTTGTTACTCCCTCTATGTATTGTATTTTATTTTCTAATCGCTCTACTTGCTTTGTAAAAAAAGTTCCCATGGCAGTAATAATTACAATACCTAATACTAAAAAAATTAATACAATTTTTATTTGTATACTTCTTAACATATGCATTCTCCTTATAAAACGGCACATTGCTTTTAGCTAATGTGCCGTTTTCATTTTTGTTATTCTCTCAAGCAAATTTATCCTGCTATATAATAGCCTACACCTCTTTTGGTAATTAGTATCTTTGGAACAGAAGTATCTTTTTCTATTTTTTCTCTAATTCTTCTTACTGTTACATCAACAGTTCTAATATCTCCATAGTACTCATATCCCCACACCTTTTCTAGAAGCAGTTCTCTTGTAACTACTTGTCCTGGCTGTGTTGCTAAATATCGTAATACTTCAAACTCTCTTAGTGTTAAATCAATTAATTCTCCTTTTACTCTTACTTCAAATTTATCTAAATCTAAACTTAAGTCTCCTACTACAATTTTGTTTCCTTCAGAAATATTCTTTTCTTCATTTCCTGTATTTGCAGTATCTGCCTTTCTTAAATTAGCTTTTATTCTTGCCATTAGTTCTCTTACACTAAATGGTTTTGTAATATAATCATCTGCTCCTAACTCTAATCCTAAAATTTTATCAATTTCTTCACTCTTTGCTGTTAACATTAAAATTGGTGTATTTAACGCATGGCGAATTTTTTTACATACAGTTAATCCATCCATTTTTGGCAACATGATATCTAATAATACCAAGTCTGGCTTTTTACTTAATGCGAGTTCTACGCCAGTTACTCCATCATTTGCTTCTAATGTATTATATCCTTCTTTTTTTAGGTTATAGACCAGTAAATCAACGATTGATTGTTCATCATCTACAATAAGTATCGTCTTTTTTTCTTTTCCTTCGATATTATCCATTTTAATATCATTCCTTCCCCTATGCTTTCTTTTATTATATACCATATTCTTTTGTTTTGTACAAGATTTTTTTAAAATTTTTTTATTGAGCTAATTAGGCAGGTACACGACCTGCCTTTATTATTTAATAAAAATTTTTAAATAATTACTTCTATTTCTTTAATTCCTGCATTTTCTTCTAAGTGGATTGCTTTGTATTTTATTTCCTTTCCATTTATCAAAATTCTACTTATCCCTATATTTTTTCCATTTGGATTTTTTACTTTTATATTATATATTGTACCTTTATATCTATATCTCATATAGTATTCTTTCCAGTCTTTTGGTACGCATGGTTCTATTTTTAAATTTTCTTTTTCTATTTTCAATCCTAAAATATTTTCTATTCCTACCTTATAGTACCAACTACTAGAACCAGTATACCATGTCCAACCTCCTCTTCCTGCCAAGTTCCCTGCTCCATATACATCTCCAGGTATTACATATGGTTCTACTCTATACTTTTTAGCTGAATCTTTTGTTCTTGCATGTTCAATTGGAGTAATCATTCTATAATATTCTATTGCCTTATCTCCTAATCCTAATATTGTTTCTGCTAATACTACCCATATGGCGGCATGTGTATATTGCCCACCATTTTCTCTCACTCCTGGCATATATGCTTTAATATATCCTGGTTTCATTTTTCCCTTATCAAAAGGTGGATCTAATAGTTTAATAATTCCATTTTCTTTATCTACTAAGTGGTTCTCTAGACTTTCTAAACTAATATATTTTTTATCATTATCACCTGCTCCAGATATTGTCGCCCAGCTCTGTGAGATACTATCAATTCTACATTCTTCGTTTTCAATACTTCCAAGAGCTTCTCCTTCGTCTGTATATGCTCTTTTATACCATCTTCCATCCCATCCAACTGTATTTAAAACTTTTTTTAGCTTTTCCTTATATTCTTCCCACTTTTTCTTTGCAGTTTCTCCTTCTTTTTTTTCACAAAGTAAAATCCATTTTTCTAAAATAGTATACAAGAAAAATCCTAGCCATACGCTGGTTCCTTTTCCTTGATTTCCTACTGTACTAAATCCATCATTCCAGTCTCCCGAGCCAATTTTGGGGAGTCCATTTTCTCCTAATTCTACTCTTTCTAGTGCTTTTTTGCAATGTTCAAATATGCTTCCTTTTTGATTTGATACCACATGCACATCATATTTTTCATCTTCTCCTTCTTTTAATGTTTCTCCTTGCCTATATTCCACTACTCTATCTAAAAAATTTTCATCTCCGGTTGCTTGTATATATTCACAAGTTAAATAAACAAGCCATAGTAAATCATCCGAAAATCTAGTTCGAATTCCCATTTTTGTTTCGTCATGCCACCAATGTTCTACATCTCCTTCTATAAATTGATGAGAAGCAGATTTTATAATTTGGTTTTTCATAAATTCTGTAGAAATATTTTTTAGTCCTAAGGTGTCTTGTAATTGATCTCTAAATCCAGTTGCTCCACCAGATTGATAATATCCTGTTTTTGCCCATAATCTACATGCAATTGTTTGATACACAGCCCAACCATTTAATAGAATGTTCATAGATTCTAATGGTGTTTTTACTTGAATTGTATTTAATAGCTCGTGCCAAAATTTCTTTATGTTTTCTAATTCTTCCTTGCTATTAGCTATTTTGGCGTATTTATATGCTACATTTTTAGCATCTAGTTTATTATTTTCAGAACCTAAATATATTGTGATTTCTTTATTTTCATAAGCTTCTAATTCTACTTTCATTTCAATTGCTACACATGAATTACCTGCAGTTCCACTTTCTTTATCTAAACTTACTTTATTTAAGCAATCTGGGTTACTAATATTTCCTTTTCCTATAAAGCTATTTTTATTTCCGGTAAAGGAAATAATTTCTTCACTACTTCCAATATACAATATTTCTTCTTTAAAGTTATTTCGATATATGTTTTTAGCTAATACTAAGTTTCCTTCTTTACTTACATAAATATGCCCATTGCTTTTTATTTCGTCTTCTTCCAATACAGGCTTTATATAATAAATTAATTTTAGTTCTTTCTTTATCCCTTCTGTGTTTTTTAATCGTATTAAATTAACCTTTATTTTGTCTTTTCGTGGAACAAATACTTGTGCTTCTTGTAAAATCCCATCCCATTTGTTTTTGTATATGGCATATCCAAATCCATACGTAACTTCATATTTTGCTTCATTAGATAATATATTTGCTCCTAAGCTCCATGCCTTTCCATTTTTTAAGTCCTTTATATAGAAAATTTCTGATGGGATATCTAGGCTAGGTGTATTATTCCAGCTAGTTAATCGATTTAATCTACTATTTTGACTCCAAGTGTATCCTCCCATGTTTTCTGTTACAATAGTGCCAAAATTTTCATTAGCAATTACATGACTCCATACAGTTGGCAGTTTATTTTCTTTAGTTACCATTAATTTATATTCCCTTCCATCTTCTGAGAAGCCACCAAATTCATTATAATATTGTAAATTCACAAGCTTATCGCTTCCAGTTTCTTCTACTGGTTCTTGTATACAATTATTATTTGCATATTCTCCGATATTTTTTATAGAATTTATATATTCTTCTTCCATCTCTTCTAACTGTGTTTTTACATCGCCATTGCCTGCATAAAAAACTAATTTTGATACAAATTGAAGTAATTCTTTATCTTCTTTTGAAATATCTCCAGCTCCCAATACAAAAATTCCTGCTTTGACATTCTTTAAATAAGCCAAATGTTTGTTTAAAATAATACTTTCAATTTGTTCTTTCACATATTGTTCATACACATTTTCTTCTTCATTTAAGATTACTAAATCCATTGGAATATTTTTAACTCTTAAAAAATCATATGCTTTAATTAAATCTTCTACTACATATGCATCATTTACTTCCTTAATTCTTACAAGAACAATTGGGATGTCTCCAGATATCCCATATTTCCAGAGTTCTGCTTGACTATATATTTTTTCTCCATTTGACCATTTCTTCATTGGATTTCCAAATACTAAATATGTCATTATTTTTTGATAAATATCTATTTCTTTTCCTTTTAAATCTAAATAACGTATTTCTGCCTCAGTTCTTGCTTTTGAAATCTCATAAGTTTTACTAATAGTTTCATAATGACTATATGCTTTTAGTTTGTCTATTATTTCTTGTTTTTTGCTTGAAACACATAACAATAAATCTAATGTTACTTTTCCCTTGGGCTCTATTTTTATAGTTTTTTTCATGGCAACACAAGGTTCTGTAACCAATCCTAGATTTTTTGATAAGGGTTTTGATTCTTTAACCATTTTTGGAATGTTTAAGTTTCCTCTTCCTATAAACTTTTCTTTGTTAATTTCGTATTCTAATTCACCTATAGTTTCATTTTCTGTTAATAATTTTATTCCTAAATATAGTTCTTGCTCTTTTTTTCCCCTAGGTCTTCTTTTTACAATCATTATGTCTTCTAACATTTCGAAAGTTAAGAATAAACTATTAAAAGCTGGATGAGCATAATCTTGTTCTTTTTTTGATAGAATTGGTTCTAAAAAACTAGTTATTTCTAATATTTCTTCTTGATTTCCTATGTTTTTTAGCTCCATTCTTCTAATTTCTAATGGCTCATTTGGAACAATCGTAGCTTTCATAGTGGTTTCAATACTTCCATCTACACGGCTAATTTTATCAACATCTGGAGTAAAGCTTACAGTATATCTATCTGCCTTTTGCAATGTTCTTATATTTCCAGATGACCATATTCGCTTGTTTTTTATATTTTTAATATAAAACAATATTCCTTGTGGCAAATCTGCTGTTGATTTATATCGATGAATAAAAATGTCTTTATATTTGCTAAATCCTTCTCCATGTTCATCCATACAAATAGTATAATTTTCACTTGCAATCACATTGGCGTTTGGTAAATATTCGTTTCCCTTTTCATATACTCTTTCTGTATAAGTCTCATAGTCTGCATATTTTAATTTTTCCACTTTCTCTTTATTTTCTTTTGTAATTACAGGTTTATCTGGCATTCTTTCTTGCAATAAAATATCTATTGCTTCTATTTCAGGATTAGCAAAAAAACGTTTCTGTAAAATGTTATTATTGAATAAATTATTTATAGATAAGAGAATAAGTCCTTGGTGATGAGACATATAGGTTTTTACACAAGCATATTTTTCACCATATTGTAAGTGTGAAGGAGTATAATCAATAGATTCATAAAATCCATATATATCATACATATTTTGTTTTTCTAATAATTTCATGTTTTCTACAACATCATGTGGATTGTCTGTTAATGTTAAAATACTACCGTATGGAGCTACCACCATTTCATCTGCCAAGCCTCTTTTTAAGCCTATCCATGGTATTCCAAATGCTTTATATTGATAATTTAAATTTAAATCTTTTAAATTAAATGCTGCTTCTGTAATTCCCCATGGTATTCCTAATTTTTTTGCATATTCTTTTTGGCTCATAAGCATAAATTTGCAAGATTCATCTAATAGGCTTCCTTCGTATCGTTTTATATTAATGTTTGGCATAAAATATTCGAAAGCAGTTCCTGACCATGATATAAGGCCTTTATAATGATTTAAACTGGTTAAATTTCGGCTTAAACTATTCCAGTGTTTTACAGGAACATCTTTTTTTGCAATTGCCACTAGGCTTGTCTGTCTTGCCTCAGAAGCAAGTAAATCATAATAAGAATCTGTTAATTTATTTTCTTCTATGTTAAATCCAATGGAAAACAATTTATTTTTTGGATTATATAAATATGAAAAATCTGTATTTATTATTAAAAAGTTAATTCTTTGTATTAAAGCATGTATATTTTCATCTTTACTCATCTTTAATTCTAATAAAAATTGTTTTACCACATATAAATATCCAGCAAAATTTCCACTGTCAACACTTGAAATATATCTTGGTGTTAATGGTTCTAGAGTTTTTGTATTATACCAATTATATAAATGTCCATTCCATTTTTGTAATTTTTCAATAGAATTTACTATTTTTTCTAGTCTGTCTAATACATATTCTAAATTTTCTTCTTCTAAATCATAGCTACTAATTAACGCAAGCATTCCTAATCCTATATTAGTCGGCGAAGTTCTTTGTGCTATTTTTACGATTCTATCTTCCTGGTAATTATCTGGTGGCAAATAGTTATTTTCTTCATTCATATATGTTTTAAAGAAATTCCATGTTTTTCTTGCTACTTCTTTTATATATTCTTTTTCTTGTTCAGACAGCTCTTCTACTGGATTTACTATGTTTTTCTCTTTACTAATATGCCAAGCAATTCCCGGTCCTAAGATGAATAATAGTCCTAAAATCCCTAGCAAAATTTTTCCTAGTAATGTAAAAAATAAGCCACTTAAAATAATACAAATAATTCCTGCAAATATGTTTACAATCATAGTTTTATAGTAGCTTGTTATGTCTGTTTTTGCCTGTTTTTCCGCTTCTTCTGCTGTCATCCATTCTAGCATGTGCTGTTTTGAAATATTCATCCTATATATTGTTTTTAAAATCGCATTAAAATAAATGTATGCTTTATGTGGTAAAAATGCAATTTCCAATATGCCTGTTAGAATACTTGATGTAATTCCATGAATTCCTTTTGCAAAACTTTTTCCTGCTACGATATATTCTTTTCCAATTTCTTCTTTGAAAACAATTAAATTAATAAGATCTAATAAAGTTGGTGCTGTAATTCCTGCAATAGCTATTGTCATACTAATTCCAATTGGTGCATTTTGAATGATTTTTATTCCTAGTAAGAAAAATATCAGCGCAAATGTACTAATAGGTAGCAAACTTCTCCTTAAGTTATCTAAAATTTTAAATTTAGATAAATAATTTAAAGGATTTAAAATTATTTTCCCATCTTTATTTATAATTTTTCTTTTTAACCACTTTGTAATTTGCCAGTCTCCTCTAATCCATCTATGTGCTCTCGCCATAAAGCTATTAAATTTTGTAGGATAACCATCTAGTAGCAGAGTGTCACTTACTAATCCACATCTCAAATAACATCCTTCTAACAAGTCGTGGCTAAGTACTGTATTTTCTGGCACTGCATATTTTAGCACTTGAGAAAATGTATTTAAATCATAAATTCCTTTTCCCGTAAAAATTCCTTCTCCAAAATTATCTTGATATACATCAGAAATTGCATTTGTATAGCAATCTGTGCCTCCCAGTCCTGCATATATTCTTGTAAACAGGCTCTTTCTGCTAGCTTCTAATTCTATTCCAACTCTTGGTTGCATAATACCATATCCGTCAATTACAATATTTTTATTTTCATCTATTATAGGTTTATTTAAAATATGTGCCATAGCACCTATTAATTCTAAGCCACTATTTACTGGAAGTACTGTGTCTGCATCTAAGGTTATAATATATTTTATTTTAGGTAGTACATTTTCCTCATTACTATCTAACCAATTTTGAATAGTATTAAATTTAAAATCATTTTTTTCGTTTCCGAGTAAGTACTCATTAAATTGGTTTAATAAACCTCTTTTCCTCTCCCAACCCAAATAGCTTTTTTCTGATGTATTCCACTTTCTTTTTCTATACAGAAAATGAAAAATTGGGAAACCATCCTTTTTATATTTTTGATTTAAATATTCTATTGCCTCAAATCCTACATGAATTACCTCATCATCATATTCCTCATTTTCTTTCTGACTTGCAGATACATCTCCTAATAATGCAAAATATAAATTTTCGCTTTTATTTGCAATGTAATACACTTCTAGTTTATTTATAACTTCCTGTACTCTCTCTCCTTTTTTTACAATAGTTGGTATGACTATAAAACTAGCTAATTCTTCAGGAATTCCATTGCTAAAATCCATTTTAGGTATTAGCTTTGGTTTAATAATTTTCCCTAAAATATAGTTAAATAACTTCATCCAAATCTCTGTAATAGGAATATACACTAAAATCGCTGTAATTGTTCCTATTCCTACCGATTTAGTTCCAATAGTTAAAATAATTCCTAATAAAATAGCAAAAACAAGTGGTGTTATAATATTACTTAAGACATATGTTTTTGCTTTTTTTCCCTTGTTTTGAATTAAATTATATTTTGTTTCTAACTTATAACCAAGTTCTTTTCTTCCATCGCCAATTAAATAGTATCCTATATGAGCTTGTTTTTTGTTTTCTTTTTTTTGAATAATTGCATTTTTCGCAAGTTCTAAGCTTTTTTTGGCAATATACGTTTCTGATATCTTTGTTTTTTCTGCAATTTCTTGTATAGCATTTCGATAATAAATTTTTGTTTTATAATCCATATTCTCGTAAACTTGAGCTGGATCTTGTTTTAAAATTTCTTCTACTCCATTAATTTTTTCGAAAATTTCTAAAAAATCCATTCTTAATATTTCTTTTAAACTTTTTATGCTATTTTCCATAAGCACTTTTTGCATGGCTATTTCGAAATGTTCTTTTTTAATAATTTCTTCTACTGAGCTTCCTGTTTTTTGCGTTTCTTCTTCTAAAATTTGCAAGTATCCATATGCTTGTTTTCCATATTTTTTTAGTCTGTAAGACATATATTCTACAAATGGATATTTCATTTCTTTATATCCAATATTACCACTTCCCTTTATGGTGCCATTATATTTTTGATTTTTCTTATCATTTTTTTCTATTAATCTTTCTATAATACTCTCTACTTTATACTTTTGTATCTGGCTTGCATAAATTTTTTCACAAATTTCTCTAATATTTTTAATAATTGCAATTTGTATAAAAAGTTGAATGCTCCAAATTTCTTCCATACTTAAATATTTTTTTGTTTGATATGCAATTAAAAAGTCTTTCAAACTCTCTGCATCGATTTTATTATCTGTGTATGCAATGATTTCTGAAGCGAGCACATAAATTCTCGCATAGCCTTGGTATGGTCCATTTTCCAATCCAATTAAATTTCTATATTTTTTTAAGGTTAGCTCTTTACTTACAGTTTTTACTGTTTCTTCGATAATATAATAATTATCTAATAACCATTCTCCTGCTGGATGAATTGGAATTTTTAAATTAATATGTTCATCTAATAAACGGTATGTTTTTGTAATAAGTTCAAAATTTTCTTTTAGCGCATTAATTGGAAAAGTATTTTTATTTGAATTTTGGGTAATGTTATGATTTGACGCAATCTTTTCTAAATATCTTTCCAATTGTTGTTTATCCAAAATCATCCCTTTGATATTAAGTTCCCTATCTAATTTCAAGTTTTTCACTCCTTAAATGTTAAAAACGAAAAGATTTAAATGTAGAATATATTTGATGAAATTAGTTTTTCCCAAAGTTTACAAAATATGTATTTTTAAAACCATAATTTTAAACAAAGAAACTTAATAGTTTACATGTATTTTACCTTATAAATGGTTCATTTATTTCCTCATTCATAAGTTCTTTATAAGCTTTTACTTTTCTAAATGTATTTCCCATCATTTCTATTGAGCGATAGTTACGCAATTTTCTTATATCAAAATCTGCATAAAATAGCTTTTCAGTGTTTGAGTCTGCTAGCACAATTTCATTATCTATACAGTTTCCGTCTTTATCCCAACAGATTGGAGAATAAGCACAAGAATTTCCTTTAGATTCTTGCATTGCTTTTATTATACTTTCTGTATTTTCTTGATACATATGTTTAGTTGATCTTTCTTGTAATATAGCAATACGAAAAATATTATTTATCATTTATAATTCCTCCAATAATTACCTTTAAGGCAAAACGATTTTCTTATATAATAATTGTCCCCCATTAAATGGACTAGTCAATAAAAAGTAGACACAAAAATATTTATTTAAACCCTAATTGAATTCTATATTCAATTGGGGTTTTA
>CALXJM010000025.1 GCA_944388625.1 uncultured Clostridia bacterium | reverse complement strand
TACGCTTTAGAATATTTTCTCATAATTGCCATTATTATTATACTACCTTTTTCGTAATTTGTCTACATAAAATGTTAAATTTTTTCAAAAAATATTACATTTTATTCCATATAATAGGCAAATACTAGCAATTCCCATAGAAATATATTCATTTTTCAATTCGTTTTTAACACTAATTTCTTGTGGTTCTACTTTCTGTTTAAAAATATTTTCGAATTCTCTCTGTACGCAAATAAGTATTCTTTCTTCTCCTACACTAGAAGCTGTAATTGTAGATTTTGAATTGAATCCATAGCTAATGACCGTAGTCTCTATATTTTTCATTAAATCTAAAATTCTTTCCAAGTCGGCATTAATAATTACATATTGTGCTTCTTCAAGTAATTTTATTAATTTTTCCTTCTGTTCAAATACATTTGTAACCGCTCCTATAAAAATTGCACTGAATTTTACATTTCTTATGTTTTCAATACTGTTTTCATTAATTAAAATAATTTCTGCTTTTACTTTTCCTTCATCTAGTTTTTCTTTTAATCTATTTGCAAATTCAACTTCTTTTTTTCTTTCTGTAATAACACCTATAAAAGGCATAATACACCCCCACTTTTATAAGTATTATATCTATTTTAAGAATAAATATACTTATTAATTTTTATGTTGCATTCCTGTATTATCAATTGTATAATTTTCTTCATAAATTAATTCTGAGACTGGAACAATTGTATATCCTTTTTCTTTTATATTTTTAATAATCATTTCCAAACTCAAAGCAGTATTTTCTGTTCCATTATGCATTAATATAATGCTTCCGATTGGTCAATTTATTTTTAATTCTTTCCCACATTTGCACACCTGTTAATGAATTATAGTCTAATGTATCAATAGACCATTGAATAGTTTTATGATTTGCTTCTTCAGCAGCTTCTATTACTGTATCATTATATTCTCCATATGGACCTCTATATAAAGTAGTATCTTTGCCGGTTATTTTCTTTATTTTTTCACTACATTTTATTATTTGTTCGATATTTTTTTCTTTATTCATTTGATTTACATGTGGATGTGTATCAGAATGATTACCTAATTTCTTAATGTACATTTTTTAGCGATTGATTAATCGCTTCTTAATATTTTTATTTTATACTAACATTAGGATAATTTTGAAATTTAAATTTGATTTTTATATTTTTTTCTTTATCAAATTCAATTCTTTCAATTAGCTTTTCTAATATCATTTTATTTGGCTTTTCCATTTTTAAGAACTCATTTGCAATTTGTTTTATTTCTTTAAAATTTATTTTTGATGATTTATTATTAGTTTCTTCAAGTTGTGTTTCCACCACTTTTATTTCTTCTAAGATTTTATTTCGTTCTTTTTGCTTTTTTTCATAGATAATTTTAAAATCTTCTATTTGTATGATTTTATTTATTTTATCTTGATAAATTTCTTCAATTGTATTTTCTATATTTTGTAATGTATGTTTTAATTCTTGTAACTTTGTTTGTAACAAATTACTTTTACTTTTGGCCTCTTTTTTCGCTTGTTCATATATATGTTTTATTTCTTTTTCCGTGAAATTTATTTTTTGTATTTCTTCTTTTATTTTTTTATTTACAGCTTCTTCTATTAAATTTGCTGAAATTTGTTTACAATCACATAATTTGCTATAATTATTCCTTTTAGAGCAAATAAAATATGTAGCTCTCCAAATTCTATCATTTTTTCTTTTTTCTTCTCTACATCTTAAAGTTGCTTTATCTCCACATTCCATGCAATAAACTAATCCTTTTAGTACATGTTCATATTTTCTATTTCGTACTTTTGTATAACCATTTAATTTATCTTGTGCTTTATTCCAAGTGTCAATATCTATAATTGGTTCATGCATATTTTCTAGGACAATATGCTCTTCTTTTTTTGTGCATCTTACTTTTGCTATTTTATGACTTACTTTTTGAAATTTTCTTCCAACCACACTTCCTAAATACACTTCATTCCTTAAAATTTTTCCTATTTGTGCCCTTAACCACATATATTTTCCATTTAAGTTTACACTTTTTCTTTTCATATATGTAGGTATTTTTAAATATATTGCTGGTGGCTCTATTTCTCTTCTATTTAATTCATCTGCTATTTTTATTGTTGACATTCCTTTATTTACATACATATCAAATATTTCTTTTACAATTTGTGAACTATATTCATCTGGTACTAAATGATTTTTTATCTCTGTATCTTTTTTGTATCCATAAGGTGGAATCCCTGCTTGATATTCCCCTTTTTCTATTTTTCTTTGCTTTACACTTTTTATTTTATTTGATATATCTTGTGCATAATAATCATTAAAACTTAGTTTAAAGGTTAAAAACTGCAATCCATCTGGCTTTATTGTATCTACATTATCTCCAATTGCTATATATCTTATATTATTTGCGGGTAAAAATCTTTCTAAATAGTATCCAGTATCTATATGATCTCTTCCAAATCTAGATAAATCTTTTGTTATGATACAGTCTATTTTTTCGTCTTCTATGTCTTTTAACATTTTTTGAAATCCTGGTCTGTTAAAATTTGTACCTGTATAACCGTCATCTACATATTCTCCTACTTCAATTAATTCTTCGTGTTCTCGTATATAATTATCAATAATATCTCTCTGATTTTCTACACTTTCGCTTTCTCTGTCGTCTCCATCTTCTCTCGAAAGCCTTATGTATTTTGCAACTCTAATATTTCTATAACTATTTACCCTGTTCACTTTTCCTCCCTTCTAGGTTGAAAGAAGAATTTACTTTTCATTCACAGTTATATAATTTATGTATTGCTCTTTTAGCAATTCTATTAATATCTCTTTAAAATCTTCTGTTCCATATTGGATTTTAATATTCACATTTTGTCCGATTTTCATATTCTCTTTACTCCTTTTATTGTTGTTTAATTTTATGAAAAATTTTTAAATTTATTCTTCTACTATTAATGTCTTTTATAAAATATGAAAATCGGGCAAATTTTAAAATCATAAAAAAATATAAATTTTCCTTGAATTTTCATAAATATATTTTTATTATTATATGAGCAATAGATTTTTTAGAATATTTTTGAAATAATTCCTAATCAAACATTTACAAAAATTTTAAATTTATATATAATCTTTATATATAATAATTTTTTAGGGGATGTAAATGAAATATTTAAAATATTTTTTTAGAAAAATCAAAAAAATGGTTAAAGGTCTTATTACACGATCAGGTCCATTTTTATTTGTAATACTATTTATATTTTTATCATTTTCAGCTGAAGGTTATACTTGGGAAGATTTTGGGTTTGATGGATTTAGCTTAAATCCCAATGATTACTGTAATTTAACAGATATTGAATATACCGCTGTATTACATGATGATCCAAATGGAAATGCGAATGTTGAAATTACAGAATATTTAACCTTTGATGTACATGCAGGTTCAAGATCTAATACATATAAAGAATTATGGAGAGAACTTCCAGAAGAATATGTTGATGGATTAAGAGTAACTTATGATGTTGAATCTGTTACGCAAATTCTAGATAATGGAGAAGAAATTCCTTATATGGAAACCTCTAAAATGTATTGGGAAGATTCTGACTATACGCAAAGTTCAACTATGCGCTGGCATCACAGTAAAGGAACTGGAATATATCCAGATAATGATGAGTCTTTGCTAATATACATTCCTTGGACTTACAGAGAAAAAATGACTTTTAAAATTGTATATTCAATGAACAATGCTGCATTAAAATATAATGATTGTTCTGAATTGTATTTGGCTATGTACTCTGGAAATACTATTACAAAATTAAATTCTTATAAAGCTCAAATTCTTATACCTGATAAAATAATGCCTTCCACTTACTATACCTATACATTCGGAACAGCCAATAATAGATTGCCATATACAGAATCAGATACTATGAATCCTGGATATCATACATTCTCAATTGATTTAGATAAATCTGATTTAAAATTTAATTATCATAATCGTTATATAGAATTCTGTTTACTTGCATATGGAAATGATAAACATATTTTTACAAAATATGCACCTAATAATAGATATTCAGATGAAAATGTTTTAGAAGAATGTATTGCAGAAAATGAATACTATGAAACACAAAACAGAAAATTTAATACATATAAAATACTATTGTTAATATCATCAATAATTGGTGCTATCCTGGTAATAATTACTGCAAAGCAGAAATATAAGAAAACTAAAGAAAAAAATAATATATATGAGCCAGAAATAGATTATGATTACTTTAGAGAAATACCAAGTGACTTAGATCCTATTTTTGCATCTGAATTAGTGTTTATGAAAGACCCTTTTGATGAAAATAGAGAAAAACAAGAAGAATATGCAGCAGTTTTACTTAGTTTAATAAGAAAAAAATATGTCAAAATTGTTAAATTAGATAATAATGCTGACTGGAATAATTCAAATACAGTAATTTCTTTAGAACCAATACACACCAACTATTCAACACCAGATTTTACGGATTCTCCAGATTATTCGCCAGAACCTATTTATACAACAATAAACGAAAATACTGGTGATACTTTAGAACCACTTACAACTTCTGAAAGACTTTACTTAGAATTATTAGAAAGACACTCTAGAGCTTATAATAATTCCATTACAGTAAATCAATTGCAAAAATGTATATATAATGATTACGTATATACAAATTCATTTGTAAAAGATATAGAAAAGAAGCCTATTTTAGAGAGTGGCGTAATGCAAGGATATTTTCAAGATGCAGATTATGATATACCAAAAAAAGAACTTAATAAGACTGCGAAATCAAGTTTGACTTTAGGATTATTCTTATTAATTGTAGTGAACATCATTTCTTATTTTACACCTATGGCATTGAGCTTTGGCGCATATACGATATTAGGCATTGCTTTTTTGTGGAAATATTTTTATCTAACTTCAAAAGCAAGTAATTTACTGTTATTTACGCAATACGGAGCTAATGAACAAGCAAAATGGTATGGATTATATAATTTCTTAAATAGTGATACTTTGATGAATGAAAAAGAAGTGCACGAGTTGCCTTTATGGGAGAAATATTTAATTTACGCTACTGCTTTTGGTATCTCTGAAAAGGTTATAAAAGCAATAAAGATACATGCAGTAGAATTGAATATCGATAATAGCCCAATATTAAATCATCATTTTTATATCCACTCACATAGTTTTCACAGAATCTCCAGATCCTTTGGTCGTTCTATTCACACCTCTTCAAGAGGTGGTGGATTTGGTGGACATGGTTACGGTGGCGGTGGTCGCGGCGGCGGCGGCGGTGGCGGTGGCCATTAAACTAAAAATAGCATATAAGAAAAGTGTGCGTTAGCGAAGGCGAGCTTTCGACACACGCATGTGCATTTTGCTTTGCCAATATGCACAAACAAAGGAAACCTAACCTTGTTGTATAGCAAAAATCGTTTAAAATACTACTATATTAATAAAATAGTCGATTTTTCCTATACAATAACAAAAAGAAAGAGCTTTAATGCTCTTTCTTTTTGTATAGTATATCTTTTAATTGTAAATCATTCAATTGAATCCCTAAATCGTGTTCTATTTTTCCTTTACTAATTGTTTTATAAATTGTTTTTGAAATATATTTTTCTGCAAAATAAATGATTTCTTTATATTCTTTAATATCATCTGGAAAATATATTCCACCCTTATCTTTATTTTTTATCATCCAGCAAGTAGCCGCTAATGCTGACATTGCAACAGGTGTAATTGTTGGTGTTTGCCAAAAAGAAGACCTCTTATCTTTATATAAAAAATTCTTTTTTATTCTATTTCCTACCCATACAGGATCAAATTTACTTCCTAATAGTAATACACCTACATATTCTGTTCCTCGCTTTATATGTTCTTTATAAATAATTTCTGCTCTTTCAGGATATTTGAATCCTCTTATAATTGAAATATTATTATCTTGTGGCTTATTTATATCTGGATAAAGATAATCATTTAGTCTAGCTTTTTTTAGATATTCTACTGAAAAATCACAAGGAGAATACAAAAATATAACGGTTGGTCTATATGTAATCTCATCTCCATTTTTAACTTCAAGGAATTTTGCGATGGTAATGGTTTCTTCGTGTGGTACTAAAAAACCTTCGAATTTACCTTTGGGATAATATGTTTTTCCTATTTTGTCAATTGCTAAATCTTTAAATTCTAAAAAACCATTTTTCAAATCCAGCAGTTTACATTCTTTGCCATAATCTAATTTTTCACTTGTACCAATATTAGCAGTTGCTTCACTTAACATTTCAAAGAAAAATGAATCTATAGACCATGTACTATATAATTTGCTTTCATCAAATTTAGCTTTAATTTCTTGATAATCATTATCATTTACATGAACTTCTTTTAGTTCAATTGCTTTGGCAATTTCATTGAATTTATTTTCTTTTAAAAGTTTATTAAACTCTTTATTATTTTTAAATTGTTTTTTTACAATATATTCAAGTCCTGCCTTTACAAAATGTGAAACTAATCCTGGATTGTTCCCATGTTGTAACACAATAGGATATTTATTTACATCACTTTTTTTATTTAATTGATTTCGTAGTTCACTTTTTTTTAGATTTTCTTCAAAAATATTATACCAATTATCGCTCCAATCAGTTTCTCCTGTATTTAAATACATTATATTTTTATTGGCACACCATTCTATAAAATCTTTTGTACCTACACTATCGGCAAAATCAATTAATAAATCTCCTTGTTCTAGATATTTTGAAAATATTTTTTTGAAATTTTCTCTATTAATATCTGCAACAATGAAGTTTCCAATTGTACCACCAAGTTCAAGAAAAAAAGTATATTCAAGTTTATCTCTAGATATGACGAAATATTTGTTTTTATCATATTTTATTTCCTTGGAAATTTTTTCAAAAAAACTTTTTCCTACTGCTCCAAAACCAAATTGTACAATTTTATTTTTAAATTCAATCATGTTTATATTTCTTCTTTCTCAAATCGTTCTTTTATTGTTTTAGTTAGTATAGTTTTTTTAGGAGATGAGTAACTATCTGTTTTATAAATTTCAATTCCATTATTTTGAAAGTCTAATAAAATTTTCTTTAAATCTTGTTGAATAGTATCAGCTACAACGATTATTTTTGTTATAGCATTTTGTATGAAATACTCAGCTGATGGAACATCTTGCTTGTAAATATCCCAACTATTATCAAAAATAGATTCTTTTGCTCTATATCTATTCGTTCGATGGCAATCTAGTAAAAATGCTGGATTTGCATTATTTTTTAATTGTATATTTTTTAGTTTTTCACTACCATTTATCAAACACCTTTCAATTAAATATGTATTTGTAGTAGCTTGTGCTCCTTGTTGCTCATCCGTTCCATTAAAAATTGGAATTGGTCTATATCCTATATGCGCTAAGTCTATGCCAAGTTCTATACTTTCTTTGCCTGGTAAATCAATAAATATAGCAGTATCTGGTTGATAATTTTTTAAAAACATTGTTTTTCTATCAACCCAATTATCAATAAGTTCTCTATGATAAGTATCCATTGCAACAAATGGTACTGGTCTTATCCATTCTGTCCATTTTGCACCAGCAGGTGCATATATTTTATATATTTCTTTTCCTCTCATTTTCTTATCCTCTATTTTTCAATTAATACTGGAATATCTTCTGCATAAGAATCAATTCTTGGATAAGAACTCATTCGTGCATAATATCCAGCATGCTCTTCTTCTACTGTATATGAACCCAGGCAAATATGGTATTCTTTCCCGTCTTCACTTTTTAGTGGTTTGCTTTGAAAATTTTTTTGCGCTATATATTGCTTTGGATGTTTTTTTACATCTTTCAAAATTTTTTCATATTCGTCACCTTTACATGCTTCTTTAATAGAAATTTTCTCCCCTACCCTTCCATATACCGGTTTATAAATGAATCCTTCTTTTGTTCCTAGATCTTTTACTTCTAATGTTTCTGGCAATAATTTTTTCCATGTTTTCATATGAACACCAGCTTTTTCTAAATCATTCCAAACAAGCGGAAATCTTTTACTTTGTGCATATATACTAATAGGATGATTACATGATTTCGTTGTTGTATTAAAATATCCATCCCATTTGTATGGTTTCATTTTGATAAGCCACTCTAATGGAGTGAATCTAAAAATGAAATCTATTCTACCTTGATTGTTCTCTAAAATACAATAAGCTTTTTTCTCTTTAAAGTTAATATGGTCTGCTGCCCCATAAATAATCTTATATCCTTCTTTTTTAAGCCTATCGCCTAAGTATTGCATAACTTGTCTATCATCACTAAAACAAGTGCAATGTACCATCATAATAGTACCTTTTTTATTTAATTTATTGTTTATCGCTTTTACCATTTTTTCGCCAAATGAATTATATTCTAGTTCAGGCATGCCTATTGTTTTACGAGCTATATCTGTCAAAAGTGAACTTTCTGCAAATCCTCCTGGACAATCACTATTTACTTCCGTTACAACCCAATTATTATCTGCACTTGGATGGAAATCATATCTCATAAGTCTAATATTTTGCGTTTTATCATAGTTTTGCATTTTAGGTATTTGTTCTAAAATCTTTTTAGGAAGTGCTAATTTTTTGGCAATTTTTATATTTTTGTTTAAATATTCTTCTGCTAGCCTAGTCTCTTTATCAAGATTTTGTGTTAACTTAATAATTTCTTCATTTTCTTTTTGGGTTAATATCAATATGTGTTTTGATAAAGTGTTATTATCACAAAACTGTGGATCCCATTTATAGCAATCAAACATTGCTTGGAGTTTATAATTATAATATTTTTCTTCAGGAATTTTGATTAATTTCATAACCGCTCTCTTTTCTGTAATTTATTTTTCTTAATATCTACAATAAAGATACATCATTTTTACCACTCTTTGTTTTTTATAATTTTATTAATTAATCAAATTTATTTAAAATGCTTGTCCTTTATTCTATTTAAGTCAAACTTTTCTTATATATTAGTATTAATATAGCATATTTTTTAAAAAATTACTATGTTTTTCTATAGTTTAAAATTTTTGTTTTATTAAATTTTAAAGTACCACTTAAAGTGCTATTTTTTATATCATTCCGGACATTAAGCATTTAGGTGTATGATTACCAATTTCGTGCCCCGCTTCTGCTATTTCCTTTACTTGTTTTCCGATATTTGTCAACCCATTCTCCTACCATAAAAAAAGTAACTTTCACATTTTGCTTATTTAAAGTCTCCAATATCATATCGATATCATCTGCATTCCATGCGCAATTTATTGTTAATGCTACTTTCTTTTCTTCTGTTTTTACACTATAAATTGGCAACTTTTTTTCAGCTTGTGCTACTGTTTCTATAGAATTGTTTAAGTTAGTTGGCATAACATTTCCTATTGCAAATAACATAATAATAATGCCTAGAGTAATCATATAAGATACAATTTTATCTTTTTTTAAAACAAATAGCATAAAAAAACCTCCTAAAACATGTTATGCATGTTTTTAGAAGGTTATTACTTTTAATTTATACTCTTTTCCAGAGTTTTATATATATAATTTACTTTTATAATACTAAAAATTTATTATTCTTATTTGAAACACTATAATGAACATTTTTTAGTCATATATTTCTACTGCTTTTATGATTAATCTCTTTAAACCACTGATAGTACAAGTAATTAAAGTAATTTCTCTTTCTCCTTCGGTGTCTTGGCTTAGGCACTCCACTTCATCAGGCTTTACAATTTGTATATCATAAACTTGATAATAGCATTTGTCGTCATAAATATCTGTTACAATAATTTGATCTCCTATTTCCAATTTTTTCAAACCGCTAAATGTTCTTCTATTGTGCCCAGCTATGCACAAGTTTCCTATTTGATTAATCTCTGGGCCACACAATTTAGCAGCCGAAACATTTAGCGATTTTTCGCTCATTTCTTCTAGTATATAAGTAATAGATTCTATCTTTGGAATTTCTACTTTCCCAATAACAGTATAACCATTTAATTGTTCTGGCATTGTTTGATAACTTTTCTTTTCTACTGTTTTTGTTTCTACATTTCCTGTCATAATTGCCACTCCAATATTTTCTGGTTTCTGTTTTATCTTAATTTCTTGCTTTTCCTCCTCTCTAAAACTATAAAACATTCCTATAAACAAAGCAAAAACGATTAGAAATAATATTATATTTAATCGTTTTTGTTTATTTTTTAATTTTTTATATGGTTTTAAATTTTTCATATTTGCTATGTTTTCTATACATGTTTTCTTTTTATCCATACAATTCCTAATGCAAGAACTACAATTAGTGCAATAACTGTTAAATAATTCCAAATTGTATATCCTGTTTGTGGCAATTCTGTTATATTCGAATTATTGTTTTGTATCTCTTTTGCAAGTACCGTAACAGTAAATTCATTACTTGTAATCACACTACTATTTTCTAAATTGATTAAACTAATTCTACTTGTATAAGTGCCTGCTACAGGATATGTTATTTTAATGGCTGTTTCATTTGTAAAAGTACCTGTTACCGTAAAGCCTTCGTTTGGCCCCCAAGTTCCAGTCTGTGTAAGATCAAATTCGGTTCCATGTTCATCATAAGCAACTATTTTAGGAGTTGCTGGTCCAGAAACTGCTTCTGCTTTTACTTGTACTTTGTTGTAAAGTGTTCCATTATTTGCAACTAATAAAACTTTGGCATCTTTTGGCTCGTTTGCTATAATATCTCCCGTATATTCTAATTTAAATTGATATTCTTCTGCAGCCCAAGCAATTGTTGTTAATCCAATTATCATTAGTACCATAAAAATAGACAAAAGTACTTTTTTCACCTAAATCCTCCTTTAATTACATTTCAATACATCTATATTCACTTTTGCATATTTTATGATATTTTCTTTAATACATCTCTATATCTTTTATCTGTATATTTTCACCTAACAATTTCTCTGCGATTTCTTTAAATTTTTCTTGTCTTTCTGTTAAATAAATTTCTTGTTTTTTATTATTTTGCTCGTTTTGTAAATTATATTTTTTCAATAGTTTTTCTAAATATTCTGCCACCTTTTCTCCAGTATCTACAATTTCTACTTTTCCTTCTAATTCTTTCCAAATTAATTTGGTAAATACTGGATAATGCGTACATCCCAATATGATTTTGTCTATTTCCTTATTTTTAAAAGGTTTCATATATTCTTTAACAGTAAGTCTTGCAATTTCATTTTCTGTCCAGCCTTCCTCTGCCATTTGTGCAAGCAATGGGCATGCACTGCTTATAACTTCTACTTTCGGAATTTTTCTTTTTAGCTCTATTTCCCATGCTCTGCTTCGAATTGTTCCTGTTGTTGCAATAACTGCAATTTTTTGTTTTTTTTCATTTTCTTTTATTTTTTCTACAGTTGGTTCAATAATTCCAACAATTGGCACTGAGTATTTATCTTTTACTTCTTCTAATGCTTGACTTGTAGCCGTGCCACAAGCAATTACAATTAATTTTACATTTTTTCTAATTAAAAATTCTATATTATTTTTACTTAGTTCTATAATATTCTCTTTTGTTTTATTCCCATAAGGGAAATTTTTTGTGTCTCCTAAGTAAATGATATCTTCTTTAGGCAATTTTTTTCTTATTTCTTTTAATACATTTAATCCTCCTAAACCTGAATCAAATATACCAATAGGTCTTATATCCATAAATGCCTCCTTATTATTGTTTTAGCTTTTTTATTATATTATACTCTTATTATTTTTGCAAATGTAACATTTTGTCATTTTTTGCGTATTATATAGTAGAGCATATGCTTGAAATAAAAAATTAAAAAGGACGGATGATTTATGGATATGGAAAAGAAAATGTGCCCAATCATAGACGTGGATGGTGTAGTTGCTGCTGGTAAACAATTTGATATTGATATTACTTTACCAGAAGATAATAGAAATGTTATTTATGGTATTATACACGATTGTTATGGTGAGCCAATTCGTGATGCTGTAGTAAAACTTATAGAAGTAGTAAAAGATTGTGAAAAAGAAGAAAGAAAACCAGTTTCTCATACTTTTACAGATAAAGAAGGAGAATTCGTTTTTGGTCCTCTTTGCCCAGACAAGTTCTATGAAATTCAGTTTTGGGTAAATCGTGTTAAACATTTTAAAATGTGTGCTGATTGCAAACATGAAGGAAAATGTTTAAAAGGTGTTGATTTAGATTGTGATAAAGATTATGATAAAAATTGTAAATATGATCCAAAAGATGATGGATGCAAAAAAGATTGTTGCTAATTAACGCACAAAATTCCCCTAACTTTACTTAAAGTTAGGGGAATTTTAGTAATATAGCGCAAACTTTAAGGTGTCTTGATGTTAACCAAATAATCCTCGTTTTTTTATTGGTGGTTGTTCATTCATAGTTTTAGCAAGCTCAACTAATAAATTTCTCTGTTCTTGAGTTAATCTTTTTGGTGTTTGTACTATAACTGTAAATATAAAATCTCCATTCCAGTTGCCATTTACACTTTTAAATCCTTTATTTCTTATTGTAAATTTAGTTCCTGTTTGTGTTCCTTCTGGTATTTTATATTTTTCTTTTCTTCCATCTACTAAAGGTACCTCAATTTCTCCACCTAAAGTTGCTTGTGTAAAAGTGATTGGAATATCGCAAAGCACGTGATCTCCTTTTCTAGTATAAACGCTATGTTTCTTTATGTGTACAACAACATATAAATTTCCTTTTGGGCCTCCCTTGCTTCCCGGCTCGCCTTCGCCTCTCAATACGATTTTTTGTCCTTCATTAATTCCCGCTGGAATTTCTACCTGAATTTTAACTTGTTTTCGTATTTTTCCTCTTCCTCTGCATTCTGGACATGGCTCTTTTATTATTTTTCCCTCTCCACGGCAATTAGGGCATGTTTTTACTGTTTGCATTTGTCCTAAAATAGTACTTACTGTTTGTTTAATTTGACCTGTTCCATGGCAAGTGCTACATGTTTCGGCTTTTGTTCCGGGTTTTGTGCCCTCTCCATGACAAGTATTGCAAGTTTCATTTTTTGTAATAGAAATTTCTTTTTTTACTCCTAAAAAGGCTTCTTCAAAAGAAATTTCTATGTTGACTTGTAAGTCTTGCCCTTGCTTTGGTCCATTATTTTGTCTACTACTTCCTCCAAAACCTCCTCCAAATACAGATGAAAATATATCGCTAAAATCGAATCCTCCAAAGCCTCCTCCAAAGCCATCAAATCCAGTTCCTCCATAAGAATAATATCCACCGCTTTGGCCATTAAATCCTTGTGGACCATCATGTCCAAATTGATCATACATTGTTCTTTTTTGTTTATCTGATAGAGTTTCATAAGCTTCTGAAATTTCTTTAAACTTTTCTTCCGCTTCTTTTTTGTTATTTGGATTTGCATCTGGATGATATTTTTTTGCAAGTTTTCTATATGCACTTTTTATTTCATCATCTGTAGCTGTTTTAGCTACTCCTAATACTTCATAATAGTCTCTTTTTTGTCCGGCCATTTATTTTACCTCTTTATTTAGTTATTGTTATTTCCATCATCTTCTACCTTATAGTCTGCATCATATACATTTCCATCATTACCGGTTTGTGTTGTTGTTTGCTCTCCATCTGTTGTATTTGCATTTTGGTTTGCTTGATTTTGCTTATATAATTTTTCAGAAATTTCATAAAATACTGTAGTTAATTTTTCAGTTCCTTGTTTTATTGCTTCTACATCATTACCTTCTAATAATTTCTTTACATTTTCGATTTCTGTTTCTACCTTAGCTTTTTCTTCACCACTTACTTTGTCTCCCAATTCGTCTAAAGTCTTTTGGCTACTATATACTAGGCTTTCTGCATTATTTCTAATTTCTACTTCTTCTTTCTTCTTTTTATCTTCATTTGCATGTGCTTCTGCATCTTTTACAGCTTTTTCAATGTCTTCATCTGATAAATTTGAACTTGCTGTTATTGATACATTTTGTTCATTTCCTGTTGCCATATCTTTAGCAGAAACATGAACAATACCATTAGCATCAATATCAAAAGTAACTTCAATTTGTGGAACTCCTCTTGGAGCTGGTGGAATTCCTGATAATTGAAATCTTCCTAATGTTTTGTTGTATGCTGCCATTTCACGTTCACCTTGAAGTACATGTACTTCAACACTTGTTTGGCCATCTGCTGCTGTTGAGAAAATTTGAGATTTTTTTGTTGGAATTGTTGTATTTCTTTCAATTAATTTTGTAAATACTCCACCATATGTTTCAATTCCTAATGATAATGGTGTTACATCTAGTAGTACTAGATCTTTTACGTCTCCTGATAATACACCAGCTTGAATTGCAGCTCCTTCTGCGACACATTCATCTGGGTTAATTCCTTTATTTGGCTCTTTTCCAGTGATTCTTTTTACAGTTTCTTGTACCATTGGAACTCTCGTAGAACCCCCAACTAATAAAACTTTATCTATTTTATCTGAAGTAAGTCCTGCGTCTTTTAGTGCTTGGTTTACAGGTCCTACTGTGCTTTCTACTAAGTCTCTAATCAATTCTTCGAATTTTGCTCTTGTTAATGTAATGTCTAGATGTTTTGGACCTGTACTGTCAGCTGTAATGAATGGAAGATTAATATTAGTTGTTTGTGTGCCAGATAATTCGATTTTGGCTTTTTCTGCTGCTTCTTTTAATCTTTGCATTGCCATTTTATCTGTTTTTAAATCAATTCCTTGCTCTTTTTTGAATGTGTCTACTAAAAAGTCGATTATTTTTTGGTCAAAGTCATCTCCACCAAGTCTGTTGTTACCGCTAGTCGCTAAAACTTCAAATACACCATCTCCAATATCTAGAATAGATACATCAAAAGTTCCACCTCCTAAATCATATACCATAATTTTTTGATCTTTGTCTTCTTTATCTACTCCATAAGCAAGTGCTGCTGCTGTAGGTTCATTAATAATTCTTAGTACTTCTAATCCAGCAATTTTACCAGCATCTTTTGTTGCTTGTCTTTGGGAGTCACTAAAATATGCAGGAACTGTGATAACTGCTTGTGTTACTTTTTGTCCTAAATAGTTTTCTGCATCTGTTTTTAATTTTTGTAAAATCATTGCAGATATTTCTTGTGGAGTAAATTCATCTCCTTCTATTTTTATCTTTTTGTCTGTTCCCATTTCTCTTTTAATAGAAATTACTGTGTGTTCTGGATTTGTAACTGCTTGACGTTTTGCAATTTGTCCTACTAATCTTTCTCCATTTTTTGAGAAAGCAACTACTGATGGAGTTGTTCTATTTCCTTCTGCATTTGGAATAACAACTGGTTCTCCACCTTCCATAACAGATACACATGAGTTTGTTGTTCCTAAGTCTATACCTATAATTTTTGCCATTTTTTATTCCTCCTAAAAATATATTTTTATTTAAATTTCTCATCTTTGGTAAGAGTTTTATATTTATAATAAATCTTGCTTCATAAAATTAGATATATGTTTTAAGCTATTCTCGTAAGAAGCATAGAGATTTACTAGCAATTTAATTAGCTACTACCACCATTGCATGTCTTATTACTCTATTCCCTATTTTGTAGCCTTTTCTATATTCTTGTGCAATTTCTTTTTCTCCTAATTTTTCATCTTGAATACTGCTTACTGCTTCATGAATTTCTGGATCAAATGTAGTTCCAATAGTTTCTATTTTTTGTACTCCAATAGATGTCATTACATCTTGAAATTGCTTTAATACTAATTCTATTCCTTGTTTATAAACACTATCTTGTGTTTCTGCGCAGGCAGCATTTTCTAAATTGTCTAATACAGGAAGTAATTTTTGTACAATATCTGCCACTAAAGAATTATATAATCCTTCTCTTTCTTTTGCAGATCTTTTTTTATAATTGTCAAACTCTGCCATTAGTCTTTTTAATCTATCTACAGTTTCATCTAATTCTAGTTGAACACTGCTTTTGTTTTCTTCCTGAATTGGTTCTTCTTTTTTTTCTTCTTCCATATTTCCTCCTTTTATTTCCTCTCATTTAGTTTTCGATTAATGTAGCGCATAACTGAAATAACTTTTGAATAATCCATTCGTGTTGGACCTATAATCCCAATTGTTCCTAATTCTTTTCCATCAACAGAATGTTTAAATGTTATAATGCTAAAATCTTTTAAATCTTCGTTGTCATTTTCATCTCCAATATATACATTAATATCTTGTGCAAAATCATGATTTAATAATTCTAACACTATATCTTTTGTATCTAATAATTTTAGAAATTTACGTGCTGTTTCATAACTTTTAAATTCTGGAAATTCAAATGTTCTATTAGTTCCTTCTAAATAAATTTTTGAATTATTTTCTAGTTCCATGTTAATTTGTTCTATAATTGGTTTAATAATTTTTAATTCATAATTCATTTCAGATAAAATATATTCTTGCATTGGTTTGTCTATTTTAGATAGTGGCATTCCTCTTAGTTTTTGATTAAAAATATAGTTTATACTTTCTACTTGAGATTCTGTAATATCTGCATTGAATTTAATTAATGTTTCTTTAATAGTTCCTGCATCTGTTAGTATAACCGCCATTAAAACACGACTTCCAAGTAACACAAATTTTATATCAATAATATTGTGATTTTCCATTTTAGGTCCAATTGCTAGAGATGTATAATGAGTAATTTCTGAAATAGTATCTGTGGCAATTTTTGTTAAGTCTTCCATTTCATTTACTTTTATTTCAAGTTTTTTCTTAATATATTGCATCTCTTCTAAACTAATATTGTCATCTTTTAAAAGTTCATCTACATAATAACGATATCCCTTACCTGATGGAACTCGTCCAGCAGATGTATGTGGCTTTTCTAAAAATTTGTCACTTTCTAATTCTGCCATATCATTTCGTATGGTTGCACTACTAAA
>CALXJM010000024.1 GCA_944388625.1 uncultured Clostridia bacterium | reverse complement strand
TAATAAATAATAAATTTAATAAAAAAATAATTAATATTTATTATAAAAAATAAAATTATAATTAAATAATAAAAATATCAAAATAAGTTATTAATAAAAAATAATTAATTTACAAGAACAAACCTCTCTTTGCGAAAACTTTTTTCTACTTTTCTAATAAAACTACCTATATTTAATTTCTCAAAGAAGCGTAAAGATTTTTCTGTGCATCGTTATTTTTCGTTTTCCCTATACAATAAAAAAACATAAAGAATTATATCTTTATGTTTTGGCGGAGAAAGAGGGGTTCGAACCCTCGCGCCCCTTACGAGACCTAACAGTTTAGCAAACTGTCCCCTTCACCACTTGGGTATTTCTCCATTATATTCTAATATATTAAAAGTTAGATATAAATTATCTAACTTTTGGCGGAGAGGGTGGGATTCGAACCCACGGTAGGCTCACACCTACGCCAATTTTCAAGACTGGTGCCTTAAACCAACTCGACCACCTCTCCAAATATTATTGCTCTTTACCAATAACATTATATATATTAACACATTTTTATAGTCATTGTCAATACAATTTTTTGTATTTTTGAATATTCATTTTTTTATTTATATATTATTTTCTCCTGTTTTTATCGCTTGCTCTATTGCTTGTTTTTCTTCTTCTGTAATAGTATATTTTGATGTGCCATTTATAACTGGTTTTGCATAAATATTAGAAGAATCACTAGCATAAATTCCATTTAGTACTACTCCCGTATTTTTATCATCTAGCATTGCTAAAGCAAAGCTTAAATCGCTTCCTACATCTTTAAAAGCACTATACCTAATAATTCCTACTTTTTGAATACAATTCATTTTTTCTTTTTCTATTCTATTGCAAAAAGCAATTATTTCTTCATTTTTTTTGTTTACCTGTTCTACTTTTTCTATATATTCTTTTAACATTTGTTCTATATTGTTTCCATTTCCTATTTTCTTCATAAATTTTGTATATTCATTTTTAGTTTTTGATAATTGTATTTTGTTTATAACGCATAATATTAATATAAATATATTTATAATTATCATACTAACAATAAATATTTCATTTTTCAAAAAGCTTAAAATCTCTTCCATTGTATTTTCCTTTCTTATGTTTATTTAATTAAGTTTAATAATCTTTCTAAGTCCTCATTTGAATTGTATTCAATAATAATTTTACCCTTTTTTAAACCTGCATCTAATTTTACTTTTGTTCCAAAAAATCCTTGAAATGTATTTTCTATATCTCTATATATAGCTTCATATTTTCTGTCTTTTGGCTTCATGTTCTTTCTTACTTGCATTTTCTTTTCAGCTTCTCTTACGGTGTCTCCTGATTCTATCATGTACAAAGCCATGTCATACTGCTTGTCACCATCATTTACCGCCATTAGCGCCCTGCAATGTCCTTCTGTAAGTTTTCCTTCCATTGCTAGTTGAATTACTCTTTCGTCTAAATTTAGTAATCTTACGCTATTTGCCAATGCACTTCTACTCATTCCCAATATTTCAGACGCTTTTTGTTGTGTGAGCTCATAATCTTCCATTAATTTTTTAATTCCTCTTGCTTTTTCAATTGGATTTAAGTCTTCTCTTTGTAAATTTTCAATTAATGCAATTTCCTTATTTTTTCTTTCATCATTTTCTCTAATAATAGCTGGTATTTCAGTTAATCCAGCCTTTTTAGAAGCTCTCCATCTTCTTTCTCCAGCCACAATTTGGTAATAATCTTCTTTCTTTGCTACAATAATTGGTTGTATTACTCCATATCTTTCAATAGAAGATGCTAATTCGTCTAAAGATTCTTCGTCAAAGATTCTTCTTGGTTGATCCCTATTTGGTTCAATTTCTCTTATTTTCAAATTTTGTACAATTTCATTTGGCTTTACTTGCTCTTCTTCTGGAACATTAATATTATTTGCAAATAAAGCATCTAATCCCTTTCCTAATCCTGTTTTCTTAGCCATTTTATATTCCTCCTATTTTAAATTTATTTCATATGTTTTGCTTTATTATCTGTTTGTATTTCGTTATTTTTTAACAATTCTTTTACAAATTTTTCATAACATTTTGCTCCTTTAGATCTTGCATCATATTCTGTTATAGGCATTCCGTAACTTGGAGCTTCGCTTAATTTTACATTTCTTGGAATTACTGTTTTATACACTTTATCTCCAAAATAGTTTTTTACTTCTTTTACAACTTGGTTTGCCAAATTCGTTCGTATATCGTACATTGTTAATAAAGCTCCTTCTATTTCCAAACTTTTGTTTAGATGTTTTCTTACTAATTCTACTGTATTCATAAGTTGTCCTAATCCTTCTAATGCATAGTATTCACACTGTAATGGAATTAATACTGAATTAGACGCAGTAAATGCATTTAATGTAATTAAACCAAGAGATGGTGGGCAATCAATTATAATGTAATCAAAGTCTTCTATGATTTCTTCTATTTTGTCTTTTAGTCGTTGTTCTCTGGATATCATTGAAACAAGCTCAACTTCAGCTCCTGCAAGGTTTATTGTAGATGGACATACGAATAAATTTTTATAATTAGTCTTTTTTATAACTTGTCGCATTTTAATATCATCATCTACTAAAACATCATAAGTAGAGTATTCTAACTCTTTTTCAATTCCAACTCCACTTGTTGCATTTCCTTGAGGGTCTGCATCAATCATCAAAACTTTTTTACCTTTTTTGGAAAGGATTGCACTTAAGTTGATTGCTGTTGTAGTCTTTCCAACACCACCCTTTTGATTTGCTATTGATATTACTTTTCCCAATTTATTACCTCCCCAAAAATATATTTTAATAATGAATTTAATTTTGTTATATAGTCAAAAAATTTAAAATTGACATATTAATAATATAAAAATATTATTAATATGTCAATGGAATATTGTAAAAAATAAATTATTTTTCTATTTTTTCTTTTTTAAATAAGTGGTTCTTTACTTGGTTTGCCAGCTTTTCTTGGGTATTGCTTTGGCGTTTTTTTCTCTTTTTCTATTATAATAATATTTCTTTTAATTTCTGTTTCTGGTAAATTTAACTCTTCTATTTTGATGACTTTTCCGCCTAATATCTTTAATGCTTTTTTACTATTTTCTAATTCCTCTATATTAGGTCCTTTCATACAAATGCATTTTCCACCTATTTTAACAAAAGGTAACATATATTCTAATAATACATTCATTGGTGCTACGGCTCTTGAAACAGCAATATCATACTTTTCTCTAAATTGCTCTTTGATTGCTATTTCTTCTGCTCTTCCATGAATTGCATTTATTTTTTTTAGTTCTAATTTTTTTATAACTTCTTTTAAAAATAAAACTCTTTTATTTAAAGAATCTAATAGTGTTATTTCTACATTCTGATTCCATATTTTAAGCGGGATTCCAGGAAAACCTGCCCCTGTTCCAATATCTATAATTTTTCCTGCATAGCAATAGCTTGCAATAGTTAATGAATCAATAAAATGTTTTTGTATAATTTCTTTTTCTTCTGTAATTGCTGTTAAATTCATCTTTACATTCCATTCTAATAGTATTTGCATATAATCAAAAAGTTTCGTTATTTTGCTCTGCTCTTCAGTTAGTCCTATTTTTAACAATTTATCTTTAATTTCCTTATTAAATTCTTTATAATCCACTTTTCCTCCTATATTTCATTCTTCGTTTTTTCTCTTTTGTTGTTCTAAGAAAATAAGTAATACAGAAATATCTGCTGGTGAAACCCCAGAAATTCTAGAAGCTTGCCCTACTGATAAAGGTTTATGCTTATTTAATTTTTGTCTGGCTTCTAAACTCAATCCTTTTAATGTAGAGTAATCAATTTGCTCTGGCAAACGTTTTTTTTCTAATTTTTTAAATTTTTCTACCTGTGTCATTTGCAATTTTATATATCCTTCATATTTTACTTGTATTTGTATCTCTTCTTTTTCTTCTTTGGTCAATTCCGGTCTTTCTTTATCTATTGGAAATAACTTATCATAAGAAAGTTCAGTCCTTCTTATTAATTCGGATAGCTTTACTCCACCACTAATAGGTGATGATTGATATTTTGCAAGTAATTCATTTACCTCTTCTGTTGGTTTTATTATAGTTTTATTAATTCTTTCAATTTCTTCTTCTATATGTTTTCTTTTTAAAAGAAATTTTTGATATCTCTCTTCAGAAATAAGTCCCAAATTATGTCCTATTTCTGTTAGTCTCAAATCTGCATTATCCTGCCTTAATAATAATCTATATTCAGCTCTAGAAGTCATCATTCTATAAGGTTCATTTGTTCCTTTTGTAACAATATCATCAATTAGTACCCCAATATAAGCATCTGCCCTATCTAAAATGATTGGCTCTTTATTATCTAATTTCAAAGCAGCATTAATTCCTGCTATAATCCCTTGAGCAGCTGCTTCTTCATATCCAGATGTGCCATTAATTTGTCCAGCAAAAAACATTCCTTCTATTCTTTTTAATTCTAAAGATAGCTTTAATTCTGTTGGGTCAATACAATCATATTCAATAGCATATGCGGGTCTCGTAAATTCTACATTTTCTAATCCAGGTAATGTCCTATACATTTCAATTTGTACATCTTCTGGTAATGATGAACTCATTCCTTGTACATACATTTCATCTGTATCTAATCCCATTGGTTCAATAAAAATTTGATGTCTTTCTTTATCGCTAAACCTCACTACTTTATCTTCTATTGACGGACAATATCTTGGTCCTGTTCCTTCTATTTTCCCACTATATAAAGGAGAACGATGTAGATTTTTTCTTATAATGTCATGTGTTTTTTGATTAGTATATGTTAAATAACAAGGAACTTGTTCGATTTCTCTTATTTCACTATCAAAAGAAAATGGTGTGATTTCTGTATCTCCTTCTTGTATTTCCATTTTTGAAAAATCTATACTCTTCTTGTTTACTCTTGCTGGAGTACCTGTTTTAAATCTAATTAGTTGAATACCCAATCTTTTTAATGTTTCTGATAATTTGTTTGCTGGGAATACTCCATCAGGACCACTTTCAAAAGAATTCTCTCCAATATATATTTTTCCTTTTAAATAAGTTCCAGTTGCAATAACAACTGCTTTAACATAGTAAATTGCTCCTATGTTTGTTTCAATTGATTTTATTTTTCCATTTTCTACTTGTATATCTATAATTTCAGCTTGTTTTATAAATAAGTTGTCTTGTTTTTCTAATGTATGTTTCATTTCAGCTTGGTATTTCTTTCGGTCTGCTTGTGCCCTTAGCGAATAAACTGCTGGTCCCTTTGAGGTATTTAGCATTCTAGATTGGATGTATGTTTTATCAATGTTTTTTCCCATTTCTCCACCTAAGGCATCAATTTCTCTTACTAGATGACCTTTAGATGTTCCTCCTATATTAGGGTTACAGGGCATATTTGCAACAACTTCTAAGCTTATAGAAAATAGCAGTGTTCTTTTTCCCATTCTTGCAGAAGCAAGTGCTGCTTCGCATCCAGCATGTCCTGCTCCTATAACTGCTATATCAAATTCTCCAGCATTATACTTCATATTTTTCTCCTTTTCCTGTTTTTTATGAAACAGGAAACGCTGTTCTCTGAACCTTTTGACAATATTGTCAATTTGTGTAAAATCTTTATTGCTATATCAACGTTTCTCTGTTTTTCTATTTTCCTAAACAAAATTTTGAAAATATTTCTTTAATAATATCTTCTGTTACATTTTCACCAGTAATTTCTCCTAAATTCTCTAAAATTTCTTTAATATAAATAGATATCATATCAATAGGAGTATTTTCTTCTATACAATTTATCGCTCTTTTCAAACTTTGCTCTGCTCTTTGAATAGAATTTTTATGTCTTACATTAGTTACAAGAGCTGCATTGTCTACAGTAATTTCATTAATTTTATACATTTCTGCTATAGTTTGATAAAGTTTTTCAATTCCTTTTTTATTTTTGGCAGATATATTAATATTAGGTTTGTCTAAAATTATACTTTTAAACTCGCTTTCCATATTTGGTATTAAATCTATTTTGTTCCATACTAATATTGCATTTTTATCACGAATAATATCTATAATTTCTTTATCTTCTTCATCTAATTCCCTATGTGCATCAAACATTGCAATAATCAAATCGCATTCTTTTGCAATTTCTTTTGCTTTATGAATTCCTATTTTTTCAACTTCATCACTTGCTTTACGAATTCCAGCTGTATCAATTAATTTAAATGGTATTCCTTCGATTTGTATAAATTCTTCTATTGTATCTCTGGTTGTTCCTTCGTATTCAGTTACAATTGCTCTTTCTTCCTTTAATAAAGCATTCATTAAAGATGATTTTCCAACGTTTGGTTTGCCAATAATTGCCATTTTTATTCCATCTTTGATTATTTTTCCGTTTTCAAAGCTTTTTTCTAATTGTTCTAGTTCTTTTTTTACTTGTTTTAATTCATTTAATATTTTATTATTTGTTACCTCTTCTATATCATATTCTGGATAATCAATTGTAGCTTCAATATCTGCCATTAAACTTAATAATTTTTTTCTTATTTTTTGAATTTCTTTTGACAAAAATCCATCTAATTGTTTCATTGCAACTTTCGATTCTTTTTCTGTTTTAGCATTAATTATATCAATAACAGATTCTGCTTGTGATAAATCAATTCTTCCATTTAAAAAAGCTCTTTTGGTAAATTCTCCTGGTTCTGCTATAATAGCTCCATTTTCTAAACATAATTCTAAAATTCTTTGAACAATAATTGTAGAACCATGAGAGTTGATTTCACACATATCTTCTACAGTATAGCTTTTAGGTGCTTTAAAATAAGAAACTAAAACTTCATCTATCTTCTCTTTTGTTTTTGGTTCTATAATATGACCATATTTTATTGTATATCCTTTTATTTCTCTTTGTGTTTTATTTATTGGAACAAATATTTTTTCTAAAATAGAAAAACATTCTTTGCCACTCATTCTTATAATTCCAATTCCTCCAATTCCAGGAGCCGTAGATATTGCTGCTATTGTAGACACATTTTCCCTTCTTTCTTTTTTCTCATTTCATTCAATAATTTATTATATCAAATCTTAACATAAAAAGCAATATTGCTTACTATAAGTAAGCAATATTGCTTTTACACATATTTTTTATTCTATTTTTTTGCAATAACTATTTTTCTATATGGCTCTTCTCCTATACTATAAGTTCTTACTTTTTCATTGCTTTGTAGATGAGTATGGATGATTTTTCTTTCATATGCATTCATTGGCTCTAGAGTAATTGATTTTCCGTTTTTCATTACAGTCTTAGATATTTTTTCTGCCAAATCTTGTAGTGCTTTTTCTCTTTTATTTCTATAACCTTGAATATCTAAACACACTTGAATTTTATCATGTACGTTTTGATTAGCAATATTATTTACAATTACTTGAAGTGAATTTAACACTTCTCCTCTATAGCCAATTAGATAATTCATATCTTTTCCATACATATCAATATATACAATATAATCTTTTATTTGTATTTGATAATTTATTTCATTCTCTGGTATTTTCTCTATTAATTCATTTAAAAATTTTTCTATTTTGACCTCTGCTTTTTTTATTTCATCTTGGTTTTTATTAATATTTTTTTCTCTTATTACTGTCTGTTCTTTCTCTTTTAGTGTCATTTCTATTTTTACTACTCTAGGAGCTAAAATACTAAAAAAACTTCTTTTATCTTCTTGTTCTAATATTTTTATATCAACATTTTCTTTTGATACTTTTAACTCTTTTAACCCATTTGAAATTGCTTCCGCTGTTGTTTTCCCTTCTGCAATAATAGTTTTAGGCATTGCTTTTTTCCTCCTTAAACTCTATATATTTATTAATGCAAATTCTTTCTATTATCATCAAAATATTATTTATAAGCCAATATAACGCTAATCCTAAAGGAGCTACTAAAGAAATTGAAACAGACATAATTGGCATAAACCACATCATATTTTTATTTGCTTGTTCTACTGCATCTAGTTCCGTTTTTTCTCCATTGTCTTTTCCTTTTTCTTTGTTCTTTTTGGTCATTTTGGTAGTTATTTTCATAGATATTAATGAAGATATTACATATAATGCAGGAATAATATAAACTTTTGGATTAGATAATTCTTGTGATGGAACATTACTCAAATCTAATCCTAAAAATTCCATATTAATATATACATTTTCATCTTCACTTCCCTTTTCTTTAATAACAGAAATTTCTGGATAAGCTAAATTTCTTTCATTTTCTGGTAATTCTTCTTTTATTTCATTAACATATTTATCAATTACTTCTGGTTCTATCTTCTTCATATGAGTTAATGGACTTCTTACCAAATAAAACATTGCAAATAGCAATATAATCTGTATAATTGCACTAAAGCATCCACTAAAAGGATTCATTTTCTCACTCTTATACAAATTCATTGTTTCTTGATTTATTTTTTCTAAATTTCCTTCGTATTTATCTTGTATCGCTTTAACTTTTTCTTGTATTTCCGTAGATTTTTTCATTGTTTTCTGTTGTTTTATCGATAATGGAATTAAAATAATTTTTAGTACAACAGAAAATATAATAATGGCTAATCCATAATTAGCAACTATTGAATAAATCCAGTTTAATATATATCCAAATAGATTTGCAAAAAATGCTATCATCCTATTCCTCCAATCATTTTAAAGGATCATATCCCCCTTTTGAAAAAGGATTACAACGTAAAATTCTTTTTATCCCTAAAAAAACTCCTTTAATACAGCCATATTTCAAAATTGCCTGTTTCATGTATTCTGAACAAGTTGGTTCATATTTGCAACGAATTCCTAAAAATGTGAATATTGGCGACAAAGTTTTTTTATATACTTTAATTAAAAAAATTAAAACTTTTTTCATTTTTTCACCTTATATTAATTTTGCTTTTTCAAAAAGAGTTAACATGTCTTCCTTTATCTGCTCAAAAGTTGCCAATTCTGGTAATACATTCTTTTTCCATATTATAACAATATCATATCCCTTTTCTATTTTTTTTTCCAGTCTTCTATAATTTTCTCTAATTAATCTTTTAATTCTATTTCTCATAACTGCTTTAGCAACTTTTTTCTGTACAGCAATCCCTATAAAATTGCTATTTTTTCTATTTTTATAGCAATATATTTCAATTTGTTTCCCTGTAAAATATTTTCCTTTTGTCAATACATTTTTAAACTCATAATTTTTTTTTAAAGTCTCCATTTTAGCCCTCATTTAAGCATTTTTCTCTAGTCAATATTTTAACTATCTAGAAAATTATTGTTATTAAATTTTCAATAAAGTTTAATAACAATAATTTTACCCTAAACATGAAGGCGTAGACGGCATAATAATTTATAACCGACAACGCCTTTTTTGTGTGCAAAAATTATGCACTTATTTTTTTTCTACCTTTTGCACGTCTAGCTTTTAAAATATTTCTTCCAGACTTTGTTTTCATTCTCTTTAAAAAGCCATGTTCTTTTTGCTCTTGTCTTTTTTTTGGTTGGTATGTTCTCTTCATTTTGCACCTCCTGTAATTTATCTATGATTTAAAAGCTATAGATGTTTTTATTTCAAAACTTGTTTAGCTTTGCATAATCTTTTTCTATGTCAATATACTTTTTTAAGTATATTGCTCTAGAATATAAAAAATTATTAAACTTTCATAATCTTAATAATTATACATTAAAACTATAATAAATGTCAATTGTTTCTTGATTTTTTCATCTTCTTTTTGAATATTTTTATTTTCTCACAACTTTTTATTGACTTTATTATTTAGATTTTGATATTATATAAAAATAATAGGGAAATAAGGCTTTTACGCTATTTTATTTTTGGTTGTGGATAAAATTTCCCCGGAAATCATGGAGGTTATCAACACCTGTGGATAAACCTGTGAATAACTTTTTAGGAAGGAATGAGTAAAAATGCAAGCCAACAAACAGGAACTTTTAGATAAAGCAAAAGATCTTTTAAAAGACGAACTATCTTTTATTGCATATTCCACTTGGATTAAAAATTTAGAAATAGAAGATATTACAAATGATACAATTATCCTAAAAGCGAATTCCGATATTCAAAGAGATACGATTCTAG
This sequence comes from uncultured Clostridia bacterium, assembly GCA_944388625.1. Lineage (GTDB taxonomy): Bacteria > Bacillota > Clostridia > TANB77 > CAG-508 > CALXJM01. The sequence goes on along the minus strand of CALXJM010000024.1, from coordinate 6,951 downwards.
GAAGATATTGTGATTTAATTATGAATACTTTTACTGATATTACAAAAAAATGTTATAAAATATCTTGTATATTAGATTCTAATACTAATGATAAAGAAACATCAAATTCAAATCATATTATAAATTCAAATCCCAATTCAAATTTAAACCCTAATTATACATTTGAAACCTTTGTTGTTGGAAAAAATAATAGTTTAGCTCATGCAGCTTCTCTTGCAGTTGCTGAAGCACCAGCAAAAGCTTATAATCCATTATTTTTATATGGAGGTGTTGGATTAGGAAAAACTCACTTAATGCATGCCATAGCCAATGAAATTTTAAAAAATGACAGCTCAAAATCTGTTTTATATGTTACTTCCGAAAAGTTTACTAATGAAATTATTAATGCCATAAAAGATGCTAAAACAGAACAGTTCAGAAACAAATATAGAAATATTGATATTTTACTTATTGATGATATTCAGTTTATTGCAGGCAAAGATGCTGTACAAGAAGAATTTTTTCACACATTTAATACATTACGCGAAAGTGGCAAACAAATCATTCTTTCCAGCGATAAACCTCCTCGTGATATTCAATTACTAGAAGAAAGATTAAAATCAAGGTTCGAATGGGGTCTTATTGCAGATGTTTCTGCTCCAGATTATGAAACAAGATTAGCTATTTTAAGAAAAAAAGCAAGTGCAGATAAAATTACAATTGATGATGATATTTTATCTAATATTGCTAATCGTATTGATACAAATATTCGTGAGTTAGAAGGGGCATTAAATAAAATTATTGCACATTCTACTTTAATACCAGGACCAATTTCAATGGAAGTAGCAGAAAAAGCAATTAATGATATTGTTATGAAAAAAGAAAAAGTAATTTCTATAGATTTTATACAAGAAACTGTATGTAAATACTTCAATATAGATAAAAGAGATTTAAAATCATCAAATCGTTCTAACGATATTGCTTATCCAAGGCAAATTGCAATGTATTTATGCAAAGCAGTAGCTAATCAATCTTTTCCTGCTATAGGAAAGGAATTTGGAAAAAGAGATCATTCTACTGTAATGCATGCATATAAAAAAATCGAAAAAGAAATAAAAGATATCCCCAATACAAAATTAATTGTGGATAGTTTAAAAAATATCTTATTAGAAGAGTAAAATATAAATTATTACTATTATTTACAATATTTTTTAAAATTTATGTTTGTGTAAAAAATTGTTTGCTAAAAAAACTTAAACTTCGCTTACGGAACTAATTATTTTAGATATTCACACCCAGATGTTTATAACTTGTATAAAATTTGTGAATAACTAAATTATCCTCACTCGAAAAAACAAATTGTGGACAAGTTTATTTTTTTTCCACAAACATATCAACACATATTTTATTAGGGATTATCATTATTACCATAGTTTTCCACAGTATCCACAAGACCTACTACTAATACTACTAATATTATTAATATATTTAAAAAGGAGAGCAAAAATGAAAATTATTTGTGAAAAGGATAAATTGTCCAAAGGTATTTCTTCCGTAGTAAAAGCTGTTGCTTCTAAAACAACAATGCCAATATTAGAAGGAATACTTATACAAACAAATGATAATGAAATAAAATTAACAACTTATGATTTAGAAATAGGAATAGAATATATTATGGAAGCAGACGTACAAGAACAAGGAAACACTGTAGTCAATGCAATTATGTTTAGTGAAATTATTAGAAAATTACCAGATTCAGAAATTAGTATTTATCTAAATGAAAATAATTTATTAGTTATTGAATGTGAAGGATCATTATATAAATTAGCAACTATGAATCCAGAGGAATTTCCTGAATTACCAAAAATAGAAATTGAAAATGCAATTGAAATCGAACAAAATACTTTAAAAAGTATGATAAGAAAAACTATATTTGCAGTAAGTACAGAAGAAAATAGACCTATATTCACAGGATGTTTATTTGAAGTAGAAAATAATAAACTAAATGTAGTATCAGTAGATGGATTTCGATTGGCTTGGAAAAGCAATTTTTTAAATGAAAAAGCAAATGATTTTAAAGCAGTTATTCCTGGGAAAACATTATTAGAAGTAAATAAAATTGTATCAGATTCATTTGATAAAATAAAAATTGGTGTATCAAAAAATCAAGCATTATTTGAAATGGAAAATTGCAAGATTGTAACTAGAGTTTTGGATGGAGAATTTTTAAATTATGCAAGTGTTATTCCATCTACTTGGGAAACAAGAATTAGAGTAAATAGAAATATATTACAAAATTGTTTTGAAAGGATTAGTCTAATTTCAGCATCTGTAACAGAAAAAGAAAAGAAATATCCTGTTAAAGTGATTATAGATATTGGAAAAGTAACTATTTCTTGTACAAATCAAACTGGTGATGCAAAAGAGGAAATTTATGTGGAAACAGAAGGAAAAAATTTAGAAATAGGTTTTAATCCAAAATATTTTTTAGATGCAGTAAAAGTTATTGAAGATGAAGAAATCTATGTAGATTTTGGAAGTAGTATTTCTCCATGTGTTATTCGACCAATTGAACCAAGTGGAAATTATACTTATATGATATTACCAATAAAATTAAAAGAGTAAAAATTTAAGCTATGAGAAAGAGTAAAAAATGATTATAAAAAAAATAATATTACAGAATTTTAGAAATTATACAAAGCAAGAAATCATACTAAGTAATAATGAAAATATATTTTATGGTAATAATGCGCAAGGAAAAACTAATATATTAGAAGCTATATTTTTATGTTCTTTTGCAAAATCGTTTCGAACTAAAAAAGAAGATGAATTAATTCAATTTCAAAAAGAAAAAGCATTTGTTGAAATACAATACGAAAAAAGCGATAGAGAAGGGAAGATTAGTTTAGAAATAACAGATAAAAAAACTTTTTTTATTAATGGAGTAAAAGTAAAAAAGCTTAGTGAATTATTAGGAAAAGTTAATGTTGTTATGTTTAGCCCAGATAATATAGAAATTATTAAAGAGGGACCCGCAAAAAGAAGAAAATTTTTAGATATGCTAATCAGCCAACTAAAACCTTCGTATATTTATAATATTAATTTATACACAAAAGCATTAGAGCAAAGGAATATATACTTAAGGCAAATAAAATATGAAAATAAGCCGGTAGAAATGTTAGAAATTTGGAATGAAAAATTAGCTGAATTAGGGGAAAAGATTTTTATAGAGAGAAAACAAACTGTAGAAAAATTAAGAAATAAATTACAAGAAATTCATCCAGAAGTAACAGAAGAGAAAGAAAAAATAAAAATAGAATATAAATCTAGTTGTGAAAATAAAGATGAATATCTAAGAGAGCTGGAGAAAATAGAAAAAATAGATATCCAAAGAGGATATACAAATTTAGGAATTCATAGAGATGATTTTGAAATTTCTATTAATGAAAGACCCGTACAAGTATATGGCTCTCAAGGACAACAGAGAACGTCTATATTGTCTTTAAAATTAGCAGAAGTAGAAGTGATTTATGAAGAAATTGGTGAATATCCAATTTTGTTGCTAGATGATTTTATGTCTGAATTAGATGAAAAAAGAAGGATGAAATTTGTATCCACTATTAAGAAAAATCAAGTTTTAATTACATGTACAGATAAAATAAATATAGAAAATGGAAAGAGTTTTTATGTAGAAGAAGGTAATGTTAGACAATAATAGAAATGGTATAAAATGTGATTATTACAAAAAGAAATGGAGATAAAAATGTACTTGCATATTGGAAAAGATATTAGTGTAAATTCAAAAAATGTAATAGGAATTTTTAACATAGAATCAATTGAAAAAACAAATGAATATCAGCAAATGTTAAAAGAATTAGATGGAAATGTTATAGATATTGCAGGAGAAAGAAAAAAAACTCTTGTGCTAGTAATCGAAAATGATATGAAAAAAGGCTATATTACTAATATTTTATCAACTACATTAGAAAAAAGGACAAAAGCTGATATATAAAAATACTAAATATAGAGAGGAGGCATGTTAGTTAAAAACTAACAGATGGAAAAATGGAAAAATTTGAACATGAGTATAAAGCAGATCAAATACAAGTATTAGAAGGATTAGAAGCTGTAAGAAAAAGACCAGGAATGTATATAGGAAGTGTATCTGTAAGAGGTTTGCATCATCTAGTATACGAAATCGTAGATAACAGCGTTGATGAAGCATTGGCTGGATATTGCAACAATATTAATGTTACTATTGAACCAGGAAATATTATTAGTGTAGAAGATGACGGAAGAGGAATTCCTGTTGATATACATCCAAAAACAAAAATATCTGCTGCGGAAACTGTTTATACAAAATTACATGCAGGTGGAAAATTTGGTGGAGATAGTGGATATAAAGTATCAGGTGGTTTACACGGAGTTGGTGCTTCTGTTGTAAATGCTTTATCTGATTGGACGGAAGTTACAATACAAAGAGATGGTGGAATTTATCAAATGGCATTTGAAAGAGGGAAAATTACTAAAAAGCTAGAAAAAATAGGAAATTCTGATAAAACCGGTACTAAAGTAAGATTTTTAGCAGATAGTTCTATTTTTGAAACATTGGAATATGAATATGAAGTTTTAGAGAATCGTTTTAGAGAAATGGCTTTTTTAACAAAAGGGCTTAGGATAACAATAGAAGATCAAAGAGAAGAACCGTATAAGAAAGCAGATTTTTGCTATGAAGGAGGATTAAATTCTTTTGTAGAATATTTGAACAGAAATAAGGAAAAAATTAATGCAAAACCAATTTATATAGAAAAATCAGGAGAATTTCCTATAGAAATTGCAATTCAGTATACAACAGCTTATTCAGAAAACTTGTATTCTTTTGTTAACAATATTAATACAATAGAGGGTGGAACTCATCTAGAGGGATTTAAGAGATCACTTACAAAGGTGTTTAATGATTATGCTAAATCACATAATATTTTAAAAGAAAAAGATCAAAATTTACTAGGCGAAGATATAAGAGAGGGGATAACAGCGGTTATATCTGTAAAAGTAAAAGAACCTCAATTTGAAGGACAAACAAAGACAAAGTTAGGGAATAGCGAAGTTACAGGAACTGTCATGAGTGCTATGAATGAAGAGCTAGCAACTTATTTGGAGGAAAATCCAAATGTTGCAAAGGCTATTTTAGAAAAATGCATTAGTGCTTCTAGAGCAAGAGAAGCTGCAAGAAAAGCAAGAGAATTAGTAAGAAAGAAAAATGCTATGGAAAGTTCTACACTTCCAGGAAAATTAGCAGATTGTAGTGGAAAAAATCCTGAAGAATGCGAAGTGTTTATTGTGGAGGGAGATTCAGCTGGTGGAAGTGCAAAACAAGGGAGAGACAGAAAATTTCAAGCTATCTTACCTTTATGGGGAAAAATGCTAAATGTAGAAAAATCAAGAGCAGACAAAATTTATAATAATGATAAATTACAACCAGTTATATTGGCTGTAGGCGCTGGAATTGGAAATGATTTTGATATTACAAAAATTCGATACGGTAAAGTTATTATAATGGCTGATGCTGATGTAGATGGAGCACACATCCGTACTCTACTTTTAACATTCTTTTTCAGATATATGAGACCATTAGTAGAAAATGGAAATGTATATTTGGCACAACCACCACTTTATAAATTATCTAAAAAAGGGATGAAAGATATTTATTGTTATACAGATGATGAATTAGAAGCCAAATTAAAAGAAATTGGAAGAGAAAATGTAGGAATTCAAAGATATAAAGGATTGGGAGAAATGAATCCTGAGCAATTGTGGGAAACAACCATGAATCCGGAAACCAGAGTTTTAATTAAAGTAAATATAGATGATGCAATTAAAGCAGATGAAGTTTTCACAGTTTTAATGGGAGATGATATTGAACCAAGACGTAAGTTTATTGAAACAAATGCTAAATTTGTTAAAAATTTAGACATATAGGAAAAATTAAATATATTAATAGCGTAGAAGCAAATTGTTTCTACGCTATTATCATAAAGCCCATATTAATCTTGGCTAAAACTCCTATCCCTAATTTTTTCACCTAATGAATATTGCTATTCAAATAAGCAATCAACCAAAAATAGAAATCAGTTGCTCGACTGAAAATACACTATAAGTAACTGAATTTATCCTAACAAGGGACTAGTATCAATCACTTGAATTTACTATTTTGTAAATACGAACTTAAAAAATAGTAAATATTAAGCATAGATTCAATCTTCACTTTGACTATATTACATATAATTTAACCATATATATAAATAAATATCGAATATAGCTTACATACATATAATATAATCTCATCGCCGGCTTATACTAACCTTAAAATAAAAGCTAATATAAACCTTTGTCCGAATCGTGTAAAACCATATATATGATCTTATAAAATTCTTGGTCCGACTAATATAAACCTTATGATAGTATTATGTGAATAAAAAATTTTTTTATACATATTTCATAAAAAAATATGTAACTGTCGAAAAAGGTCGATGAAAAAAGATTGACAGACAAATAAAAAATATGTAAAATAAAAATATCTTAAAGGAAAAGGTGATTTTTTGAATCTAAAAACTATTTATTCTGTTCAAGAATGGTTGCCTTTAAAAGAAATTTTGGAAAATGGTGTTGTGCAATTAAAAGATTTATCATATATAAAAATTTTAAAAATAACGCCAATTAATTTTAATCTTAAATCTAATTTAGAAAAAGAGGCAATTTTAAATTCTTATAAAATTTTTTTAAAAACATGTCAAGAAGACATGCAAATTTTAATTCAAACAAACAAAGAAAACTTAAATTCTCATATTTATAAAATCCAAGAAAAATTAAATAAAGAAAAAAATAAAAATGTAAAAAATATAATAGAAAAGTATATTCAATATATTCAAGAAATGAATTTAAAAAATAAATCATCTTCAAAAAAATTTTTTA
>CALXJM010000023.1 GCA_944388625.1 uncultured Clostridia bacterium | reverse complement strand
AAATTTTAATATAAAAAGAAGTGTCACCCATTTTATTTAGGTTACACTTCTTTAATTTTAAGCTTTTATAAATTTTTCATTTAAGTTTGGGTGACAACCTAATTTTGTCACCAAATTTCGATTTTTGTAAAATGCTTTAAGCACAGGTGCTATGCGTTCTTTCCACAACAGTTCTTATACTTTTTACCCGAACCACATGGGCATGGATCATTTCTTCCTACTTTTGGTCCATTATTTACAATTGGTGTTTTAGCTTCTGTTTCTATATTCTTTGCTTTATCACTATCTGTTGTTTTAGAAGTTCCTTGGAGTTTTTCTGTCATAATTTTTACTGTTTGCGTTCTTTTTATTTCTTTTGGTTTTTGTACATTCATAAGCAATTTAACTACATCTTGCTTTACATCTTCTACCATTTGGTCAAACATATCAAATCCTTCAATTCTATATAAAGCAACTGGATCTCTTTGTCCATATGCACGAAGACCAATTCCTTCTTTTAGTTCTTCCATATTGTCAATATGATCCATCCATTTTTGATCTACTACTCTTAGCATAATAACTCTTTCAAGTTCTCTTATTTCTTGCTCTCCAATTTCTTTTTCCTTATCTGCATATTGGGCAAAAGCTTTTTCTTGCAATTCTTCTATTATTTTTTCTGGCATTACATTCTCTGATTTTAATGTTTCTAAATTGTCTATTCCGAAAATTATATGAATCTCATTAAGTAATCCTTTTCGGTTGAGATGTTCTTTCTTTTCTATTCCTGCTGTATAGCTATTAACTATACTAGTAGCTACAGAAGAAATCATGTTCATAATGTTTTCTCTTAAGTTTTCTCCATTTAATACTTGGCGTCTTTGAGCATATATAATTTCTCTTTGTGTGTTCATAACATCATCATATTGCAATACATGTTTTCTCATGCTGAAATGCCTTCCTTCTACTCTTTTTTGTGCATTTTCTACAGCGCTTGAAAGAATTTTTAATTCGATTGGTATGTTTTCATCCGCATTTAAAGATTCATATACTCTGGTTGCAATGTCCCCACCAAAGATTTTCATTAAGTCATCATCTAGCCCAATATAAAATCTAGATTCTCCTATATCCCCTTGACGTCCACTACGCCCACGTAACTGATTATCAATTCTTCTAGATTCGTGCCTTTCTGTACCAATAATCTTTAGTCCACCTGCTTCAATTACTTTTTTCTTTTCTTCTTGAATTGTTTTTTCATATTTTTCTTCTAATTCCCTAAATTTTTTTCTTGCTGCTAATGTCTCCTCATCTTGTGTTTCATTGAATGCTGAAGCTTTTCCAATTAGCTCATCTGAGTAGCCTAATTTTTTCATTTCTTGCTTTGCTAGGAATTCACTATTTCCACCAAGCATAATATCTGTACCACGTCCTGCCATATTTGTAGCAATAGTAACTGCACCATATTTACCAGCTTGTGCAATAATTTCAGCTTCTTTTTCATGATATTTTGCATTTAATACAGTATGAGGAATTCCTTCTTTTTTTAAAATATTACTTAACTTTTCAGATTTTTCTATGGAAATGGTTCCTACAAGAACTGGCTGTCCTTTTTCATGACTCTTTTTAATATCTTCTACAATTGCCCTAAATTTAGCATTTTCATTTTTATAGATGATATCATTATTATCTACACGAATCACTGGTTTGTTAGTAGGAATTTCAATAACATCTAGGTTATAAATTTCTCTAAATTCATTTTCCTCTGTTTTAGCAGTACCTGTCATTCCAGCTAGTTTTTTATACATTCTAAAGTAATTTTGAAAAGTGATTGTAGCTAAAGTTTTAGATTCATTTGCAATTTTTACATGTTCTTTCGCTTCGATGGCCTGATGCAATCCGTTATTATATCTTCTTCCATACATAATTCTCCCTGTAAATTCGTCAATGATAAGTACTTCGCCATCTTTTACAATATAGTCTATGTCTTTTCTCATAATTCCATGTGCACGTAATGCCTGATTAATATGATGCACAATTTCTGAATTATCTAAATCATTTAAATTCTCTAATTTAAAATATTCTTCTGCTTTTTTTATTCCTTTTGCTGTAAGACTAGCAGACTTTGCTTTTAAATCAATAATATAGTCATAATTTTCGTTATCTTGTGTTTGTTCATAGTTTTTTATATCTTCTTCTACTAATGTTTTAGATTTTAATTTTCTCACAAACTCATCTGCTTTTTTATATAGATCTGAAGATTCATTTGCACTTCCTGAGATAATTAATGGTGTGCGTGCTTCATCTATTAAAATACTATCAATTTCATCAACAATAGCATAGTGAAGTTCTCTTTGAACCATTTGTTCTTTATAAATAACCATATTGTCTCTTAAATAATCAAAGCCATATTCATTGTTTGTTCCATAAGTTATATCTGCATTATATGCTAATTTCTTGTCTGTAGGATTCATTCTGTTTAGCACAAGTCCTACTGATAGACCTAGAAATTTATAAAGTTTTCCCATCCATTCACCTTGCATTTTTGCTAGATAATCATTAACTGTTACCAAATGAGCTCCTTTTCCTTCTAATGCATTTAAATATAATGGAAATGTTGCTGTTAAAGTTTTTCCTTCTCCTGTTTTCATTTCTGCAATTCTTCCTTGATGCAATACAATTGCTCCTAATAACTGTACATCAAAAGCTCTTTGGCCTAGTACTCTTACTCCAGCCTCCCTAACAGTCGCAAATGCTTCTGGTAGTAAGTCTTCTAAAGTTTCTCCTTTTTTTAAGCGTTCTTTAAACTCCAATGTTTTTGCTTGCAATTGTGCATCAGACAAGTTCTTCATTTCTGGTTCTAAACTATTTATTTTTTCCACTATAGGTTTAATTCTTTTTATTTCTCTTTCGCTATAATCTCCAAATATTTTATTAAGTAATCCCATAAAAACCTCCATTTAAGCATAAACAATTTAATTTTTTACACAAATATACTTAAGTTAGTTATTTTAATCTTTATAACTATATCATTATTTTTTGTACAAATCAAGCATATTTACACATTTACGTCATAGACTGTAAAAAGAAAAGAAACATTTTATTTTTAGCAATCACTTCCATAAGGAGGAGAAAGTATGTTTATTTGTAATATAAAAGTGAATGGTAGTAAAGTTTTTAAAATTTTTGTGCTTGTTATAGCTATTTTAGTTGCTTTTTTATTTTTATTTATTACTTGGAAAATTTTTTATGAAAGTCATTTGGGAAAAGTAAATGATAGGTTAAACCTACCTTCTATAGCTCAAATTACTACAGACAATTATACAGATATATTAAAAGCAGTTCATGAAAATTTGGATAACTATATTGGTCAAAAAATTTGTTTTAGTGGTTACATTTACCGTGCTATTGATTTTACAGAAGAAGAATTTGTTTTAGCAAGAGATATGGTTGTAAGCTCTAATTCTGAAACTTTAATTGTTGGCTTTTTATGTCATTCAGATAAAATTTCTAATATTCCTGATAATACATGGGTGGAAATTACTGGCACTATAAAAAAGGGAACTTATCATTCCGAAATTCCTATAATTTATGTTACAGAATTAAAGAAAATAGAAAAACCAGCAGATGAATTTGTTTATCCACCAGATGATACCTATATTCCTACTTCAGTACTATTTTAATTATAACATCATTTATTTTTGTGGTATAGAAAAATTTCCTATACCACAAAAAGAGGAGCATTGCTACTCCTCTTTTGCCTCTCTACCTGATTATATTATTTCATGGATAGACACTTCAAAATTCTTCACTATATAAGTTTTATTGTTTATATCTTTAAAATAATTTCTGCTTTGCAATCTCCCCCATAAAGTAATGTCATCATCCCGTGCCAAATTTCTTGCATAGTCTGCTTTTCGTCCCCATGCAATACATGGAATAGCAAAACTTTGATTGTCGTTTCTTTTTACGCAAACGAGTAAGTCTGCTATTTTTTTCCCAAATGGAGTATACCTATAAACCACATCTTTGCAAATATGTCCTCGTAAGTAAACGCTGTTTTCGTCTGTTTCGCTTCTTCGACAAATTCTAATGAATTCTGCAAATACATATAGTATTGAATGTATTTGTCTATCTTCGCATTCTTCTTTTCTTGAACGTACTTCCCCTCTCACTTCTATCTTCTTTCCTATCAGTGAATTTATGTCATATTTATGAAATATGACATCTGCCGGTATTATTACCCAGATATGGTCTTCAAGATTGCTCCTCCTTACAGTATGTATCAGTGCACGATACATGTTTCGCTCTTTGATTCTAAATGATTGCGTAATTTTCTTCAGAGTACCTATTATTGTTGCATTGCACTTTTCCCGTTGAGACATTGGTATTCCTCCTTATTCTATTTTTGGCACATATTCTCAAGTAGAAAGATTTTCTAAATATGCTTTCATAAATATATGATAAGCAAGGTTTAGAAATATTCATTGAGATATGCACAAAACTGTACTATTATTTTATCACAATTCATTATATTTGTAAACTGTTGATGTTCTTAAGCAAATTTTAGGATTTACTTTCTGTCAAAAATAGTTTTTACTACTCCTTTGTCTATTAAAGAGCCAAATATGTTCTTAAGTATAATTAGTAAAACAGGCCCTAGCAATAAGCCAAGCACTCCTATAAACTTAAATCCTGTATACATGGCAATTAATGTGAAAATTGGATGAATTCCTATATTTTTACTAACTAATTTTGGTTCCATTAGTTGTCTCACAATAGATATAATAGCAAGCAGTATTAATAGTGCAATAGCTAATTTTATATCTCCGTTAATAGCTACTATTACCGACCATGGAACTAACACTGTTCCTGAGCCAAGAATAGGTAATGCATCTATAAATCCTATAGCTAGAGCTGCTATTAAAGGGTAATTCACATTGAATCCTAAAAAAGACAAACTAAATAGTCCAATCAGTGTTATCATAAAAGAAATAAGAACTAATGTTAATTCTGCTTTTAAATAGCAACCGAGTTCAATTAAAATTTCTTTTGTGTGCAAAGAAAATTTTTTAACCCATGTTTTAGGGAAATGGTGCTCTATTTGATCTAGCATATAAATTCTGTCAATGCATACAAAATATGTTGCCATTAATGTAACTCCTACATAAATTCCTATTGCTGGTAAAGAAGTTACTATTTGTAGCATTGAAGTTAAAAATTCTTTCACTTTTTCTGTAATAAAGCCCAAAAATTCCAATGCGGAATTTTGTAATGTTTCTGCTACTTGATCTGAAATTTGTATTTTATCAAATTCAATAGATTCTATAATATATTGTATTTGTGCATATGCTTTTTCAAAATAAGTATTTAGACTTTGCAACAAATTAGAGCCTTCTGAAATAAGGCTGGCAATTCCCCATACAATTAGACCAACAATAATTAAAGAAGCTATAATCATTATTAAAATGGCACTTTTTTTTCTTCCAAGTTTTGTTTTTCTCATTAGTTTTCTAATGATTGGTTCTAATACAGCCGCAATTAAAAATGCTATAACAAATGGCATGTAAAATATAGCTAGCTTAAAAGCAAAATACATTCCGATAATAGTTCCAATAAAAATAGCAATCCTTTTTAAAACTTTGGTCCAGTAGCCCATATCTACAACCATTTTAAACTCTCCTTTTCGAATTTAAAAAATTCCTATTATATTCCCATCATCATCTAAGTCTATCTTCTCTGCTGCTGGCGTTTTTGGCAAACCTGGCATAGTAAAAATATTTCCTGTTAAAACAACAATAAATTCTGCTCCTGCTTTTAAAATTACATCTTTAATATGAATTTTAAATGGTTCTTTGCATTCTAAGTTATTAGCATCATCTGAAAGAGAATATTGTGTTTTAGCAATACAAACCGGCAAATTTGTATATCCCATATTTTCTATTTTTTTAATTTTCTCTAAACTCTCATTAGTATATTCTACTCCTGTAGCTCCATAAATTTTAGTAGCCACTTTTTCTATTTTTTCTGTAGTTTTATCATCTAATAGGTAAGCATAATGTATACAGCTTTCTTTTTCTGCTAATTTAGCTACTTTTTCTGCTAATTCTATAGCTCCATTTCCACCTTTTTCCCATACTTCTGCTAATGAAATAGGAATATTTTTTTCTCTCATAGTATTAATAAGAATTTCTATTTCTTCTTTTGTATCTTGTTTGTATCGGTTTATTGCCACAATAGTATTTAAACCAAATACTTCCTTTAAATTTTGCACATGTTTTAATAAATTTTCTATTCCAACTCTTAATGCTTCTATATTCGGAATAGATACTTCTTCTTTATTTACTCCACCATGATATTTAAGTGCTTTTATAGTTGCTACGCAAACTGCTACATCAGGTTTTATGTCAGCTATTCTTGATTTAATATCTATAAATTTTTCAGCTCCTAAATCTGCACCAAATCCAGCTTCTGTAATTACATAATCCCCCAATCTAAGTGCTGTATTAGTTGCTACTATACTGTTACAGCCATGTGCAATATTTGCAAATGGTCCTCCATGAATAATAGCAGGTGTATGTTCTAAAGTTTGTACTAAATTTGGTTTAAAAGCTTCTTTTAAAAGGGCGAGCATAGCACCATCTGCTTTTAAATCTTTTGCTGTTATAGGTTTGTCACTTTCATTATACCCGATTATAATGTTTCCTAATCGTCTTTTTAAATCTTTTAAGTCTTTACTTAAACAAAATATTGCCATAATTTCTGAAGCAACTGATATATCAAATCCATCTTTTCTTGGTAATGCTTTTTTATCGTTTAGTCCAATTTCTACACATCTAAGTGCTCTATCATTCATATCTAAACATCTTTTCCATGTTACTTCTTTGATTTTCAATTCATTCCCGTGATATATATGATTATCAATAATCGCAGATAATAAATTATTTGCAGTAGTAATTGCATGAATATCTCCAGTAAAGTGCAAATTAATTTCATCCATTGGTGCTACTTGAGCATATCCCCCTCCAGTTGCTCCTCCTTTAATTCCAAAAACTGGACCTAAGGATGGCTCTCTTAATGCTAATATAGATTTTTTTCCTATTTTTCTCAAAGCATCTGCTAATCCAATAGCAATAGTTGTCTTGCCTTCCCCTAAAGGAGTAGGATTAATTGATGTAATAAGCACCAATTTCCCTTTATCTTTATTTTCTAAATTCTTTATGGCATTGTTTGCTATTTTTGCTTTATAGTTTCCATAAGGTTCTATTCCTTCTGAAATTCCTAGTGAAGTTGCTATTTCATTTATATTTTTTATTGGAATACTTTTAGCAATTTCCACATCTGTCATAAAAACCTCCTTTTGAGCAATTTTATTGCTTCTTACAAAATTTTAGATAAAATCTCTTAAAAATGATAATGAAATATTTTTGTATTTATAATAAGGCTCCTGCAATAATTCCTATAATCGCTCCAACAATAACTTGCTTTGGAGTATGTCCTAAAACTTCTACTAATTTTTCTTGTACTTCTTCTACTTTTAGTCCTGGTGTTTCTATAATTTTATTTAAAAGTTTAGCCTGCTTTCCTGCTGCTCTTCTAACTCCAGCAGCGTCATACATAACTACAAAAGCAAATATGAGTGTAAGAGCAAATAAAGGTGTATCCCAGCCTTCATTTTTTCCTACTAAAGTAGCCAATCCTGCTACTACAGCAGAATGTGAACTAGGCATACCTCCGGCCCCTAAAATTCTTTTAAAATTAAATTTTTTAGTTGTTATTAAATCATATATTACTTTAAATAATTGAATAAAAAACCATAACCCAAAAGGTATATATATGTATTTGTTTTGAATTATACTCATTAAAATTTGCATGTTTTCAATCCCCTTTTTTGCTTTTCGCTATTCAGCCGAAAATCCTTCTTCTGTCAATTCGCCATCTTTCTCTATTAATATTGTTATTTTCTTTTCTGCATTTTCTAGTATTTTACTAGCATTTTTAGCTAATTTCATTCCTTTTTCAAATTTGTTAACAGCTTCGTCTAAATTATCATTTCCTTTTTCTAATTCTTCTGTTATTGTTTCCAATTCTTTCATAATTTCTTCAAAATTTTCTGTTTTATTTTCTTCCATATTTTTGTCTGTTAGAATATTCTAACTGCCCCTTTCTTTTAATTAAATATATTTTTTATCTTTTTACTGTAAATGTTCCATCTTGTACATTAACATAGTACCAACATTTTATATATGTGGTTTCCTTATCACGAATTCCTATAATATAATAGCCTGTTGAGCTTTCTATTCCGTCAAAACTGGCATATACAGAGTCATCTTCTCCCCAGTTATTCTGTGCAATAGCAATTGCTTTTTGCTCTGGATCGCTTACGTTTACTTCTTCTGATGGCTGATTAGGTATTGTATTTGTATCAGTGCTAGTATTTGTATTTGCAATATTATTTTCTTCTTCTGTATTATTTACAGTATTATTAACTTCATTTGTCTCTTCCATTTCATTTAGTAGTTCATTTGTAGTATTATTTGTATTCTGATTTGCTTGCATATTTTGTGTTTCATTTGTTGTCTGATTGCTATTTTCATTTTTTCCCTCTATTTTTTTGTTAACTTCACCTAGTAAATATATAGGTAATAGAATTATTATTATAACAATCAAGAAAATAATAATTTTAGTTTTTCGCTTCATTTTTTTCTCCTTTTCTTAATTCTAATTATTTATAAAATGATTATAATATTTGTGCTTTTTGTGTTCCGTCTTGAAATTTTAGAGACAGAACATTCCCTGTTTGTAATTCTTTACTTTTTTTTATAATTTTCCCTTCTACTTCTGCTAGACAAAATCCTCTACCTAGTGTTTTAAGCGGGCTCAACGTATCTAGTTTTGCAATAATTTTTGCATAGTTATTTTGTTTCTGTATTAATTGATTTGTTACACTATTTTGCATTTTTTTAACTTGTATATCTATTTTTATGTAATTTTCATTTATTCTTTGAAGTGGATTTGTATATACTCTAGATGCCATGCACTTCTCATATCTTAGACGCATAAGTTCTGTTTTACGTTTTAAAGATATTTTTAACCTTTTTACATAATTATCTAATTTAGATATGATTTCGTCACGATTACCTACTGCTAATTCTGCTGCTGCAGATGGAGTAGGTGCTCTTAAATCTGCCACAAAATCTGCTATGGTAAAATCAGTTTCATGTCCCACAGCAGAAATAATTGGTATTTTAGAATTATAAATACTATAAGCTACAATTTCTTCATTAAAAGGCCAAAGATCCTCTAATGATCCTCCACCTCTTGCTATAATAATAACATCTGCTAACTTTCTTGCATTCATGATTTCGATTGCTTTTGCAATCTTCTCTGCAGCTCCTGGTCCTTGTACTGGCACAGGTAGCAATCTTAAATGTACTTTTGGATTTCTCCTTGTTCCTACATTAATTATGTCTCGAATAACAGCTCCTGTTTGTGAGGTAAGTATTCCAATTGTTTTAGGCATATATGGTATTTTTTGCTTATGAGCCATATCAAATAATCCTTCTTTTTGTAATTTGGCTTTTAACTCTTCATAAGCTCTATATAAGCTCCCCACGCCATCTTCTTGCATAGCTTTGCAGTAAATTTGGTATACACCATCTCTTTCAAAAACAGCAACTGTGCCAAATACTTGTACTTTCATTCCATCTTTTGGCATAAATTTTAAAGTAGCAGCTGATGTCTTAAACATAATACATTTCACTAAAGAATTCTCATCTTTTAATGTAAAATACATATGTCCAGTATAATGATTTTTAAAATTTGATATTTCTCCTTTTACAAATACATTATTTAAAAATTCGTCTGCTGCTACTTTGTTTTTTATATATTTATTTAATTCCGTTACAGATATAGGTTCTGGTTTCATTATTTTTCTCCTGTTTAATTCTATTTTTCCTGTACTACACTCGCTAAAATTCCATTTATAAATGCCTGTGAAGTAGTGTCTCCATATTTTTTTGCTAATTCTACTGCTTCATTAATAACAACTTTATATGGTGTTTCTTCTTGTTTTATTTCGTAAATAGCAATTTCTAGAATTGCCAAATTTACTTTTGAAATTCTTTCAATTGACCAATCTTCTTTTAAGTACATAGAAATAGTTTTTTGTATCTCTTTTTGCTTATTCATAATTCCCTGTATCGTATTTCTTATGTAATTTCTTGCATTTTCATCTATAATCTCGTTTTGTTCTATATATATATCAATTTGCTTTTCTTCATAATCTTTTTGGATTTCTAAAGAATATAATAGCTTAAATGCTTGTTCTCTCGTTGCGGTTCTCTTCATTTTTTGCTTATGCTAACTAAAAATTAGCATATCCCCCTTTCTGGTCTAGTTACAATTTGTCTATAAAGTTTTTTATTCTTTCTTTAACATCGAATTTATTTCGTTGTACATAATTGCCTAAAAAAGCTCCCATTACAATTAAAATAATTCCAATAATAAGTTTATAAAATTGTGTAAATAATATTAAGATTGCTACGATTGCTCCAATAATAGCACCTCTATATTCCATAAAAAAATCTTTAAAGCTGTTCATCTTCTCCACGTTCCTTCCTTTTTATTATATAGGAAAATCACAAATTTTTCTGTATAATAAAAACTTAAGTTTCCTATATTTGTGTAATAATTGTGGAGCAATTTACACATATAGTAAGCACTTGCTCCACAATACTTGTTTTGTTATTGTATCATACTCTTTTTTGCAGCAATATTTCTAACTCTTATATTAATTTCATTTACCTCTATATCTAAACTCTTTTTTATAGCTTCTTTTACCTTTATTTGTATATTACTTGATAATTCTTTTAATACAGCGTCTGGATGAACAAATAGTATTATTTCTATTTTCACTTTATTTTCTTTATCAATAATTGCTTTTGATGTAGAATTTTCTACACCTTCAAAATTTTTTATAACACTACTAGAAAGATTTTCTAATGTATCTTTTGAAATTAATAATTTGCCATTTTCATTTTTAAGAAAAATACCATCTTTTCCATTATATTCATCTTGACTACTAGAATCAAAAAATATGCATTTAATAGCAAGTAAAATAAATACTGTACAAACTCCTAAAGTTATATTAGATGCCACATTGTTTGATATTAAAAAACTAATTGCATCTTCTACAAGTGTTATCTTCATCCAATCAAACATTAGAAAAACCATGATAATTGATAAAATTAAAACAATGGTAGAAAATAATATAAGAGCAGTTCTTTCTAGAATTTTCATTTATTTCCTCCTTATATCTTACGTAGTATTTCATTTTTTGTATACATATATTATTTACATTAAGCATCTTATATTCTCTTGAATAAAGCAAGCATAAGAGCTTACACCTACTTTAAAAACTCACTTGATAAAACAGTCTACTTATATTAGTTGTTTTCATTGTTTTCATCTTTTTCTGATACAATATTAACACCTTGAACATTTACATTTACTTCTATTACTTTTAGTCCTGTCATTGTTTCTACTGCTTTTTTTACTCTATTTTGTATCTCAAATGCAACATCTGGAATTCTTGTACCATATTCTACAATGATATTAACATCAATTTTTGTTTCTTTTTCTCCTACTTCTACTTTAATTCCTTTAGCTAGATTCTTCTTACCACTTAATACTTCTGTAATTCCACCAGCAAAGCTTCCACTCATTCCAGAAACTCCTGGCACTTCTGATACAGCTACACCAGCAATAACAGCAACTACATCATCTGCAATTTTAATCTCATTTGTTTCAACCTGCTCTGATGTTCCTTGTACTAAATCTTGTTCATTTAGTTCTTTATTTTCATTTTCCATAATAAAACCTCCTATATTTTGATGTTATAAGTATATCAATATATACTTTTTTTTACAACACTTTTCATAAATATTTCATATTTCATTCAAACATTTCTGTTGCTTCAATTTTGTTTCCACGTAAAAAATCTTGAATTGACATTTTTTTAGAGTTTTCGCCTTGTATCTGTAATATACTTAGTACTCCATCTTTAGTTTTTACATATAACCCATGTTTTTCTGTTACATATAGCACAGTTCCTGGTGCTATGTCCGAAAACTTGTAATCATAGTCTCGAAATTCATCATAAATAAGCAAAAACTCTTCTTTGGTAATAGTGTCTACTTTCCAAAATTTTATCTTTTTTCCTCTTAAATATGTGTAAGCACCCATAATAGGATTTAAGCCACGAACTAAATTTTTAAGTTCCTGTCCACTTTTATTTTCCCAATCGATTTTTGCCATGCTTTTTTCTAGCATAGGTGCCATAGTGTAATCTTTCCCTTGTTTTTCTCTTGGAGCTGTTCCCTCTTCTATTCTTTTTAGTGTTGATACTAAGAGTTTTGCTCCTATTTTTGATAATTTTTCCCACACTTCTCCTGTTGTTTCATCTTCTCCTATAGGAATTTCTTCTTTTAAAATCATATCTCCAGTATCCATTCCCTCGTCCATGTATATAGTAGTAATTCCGTGTTTTTTTATCTCCGTTTAAGACAGCCCATTGAATTGGTGCAGCTCCTCTATATTTAGGTAATAAAGAGCCATGCACATTAATGCAACCAAATTTCGGTATTTCCAGTATACTTTTAGGAAGTATTTTTCCATATGCCACTACACAAATAACATCAGGATTTATTTTTTTTATTTTTTGTATAAATTCTTCATTTTTTCTTATTTTTTCTGGCTGATATAAAGTAAATCCTTCACTTAGTGCATATTCTTTTACCGGGCTAAGAATTAGCTTTAATCCTCGTCCACTTGGTTTGTCCGGATTGGTTACAACTGCTTCTATTTTATGTCCTGATTTATGAATAGCCTCTAAAGATTCTTTAGCAAAGTCTGGTGTTCCCATAAAAACAACTTTCATACTTTTTTCCCTTCTTTTTTAACTAACATTATTTCATTCTTCTGGAGTTATAATTTCTAATGTGTTTGGAATTATCTTATCTATGAATAGTTCTCCATTTAGATGGTCTATTTCATGAGCTAGAGCTTGTGCAAGCAAATCTTTTCCAATTATTTTTACTTTTCTTCCATTTCTGTCTAATGCTGTTACAACAATTTCTTTCGGTCTTTTAATTTTCGCAAATTGATTTGGGAAACTCAAACAACCTTCTTCTACAATTTGTTCCCCTTTTGTTTTTTCTATTTTTGGATTAATTAGTACATAAATCTCTTCTTCTCCACCTTCTACAGTTATGTCAATAGTTATAATTTGCTTTAAAATACCTACTTGTGGTGCTGCTAACCCTACTCCATTATATTTATGCATAGTTTCTAGCATATCGTCAATTAGAGTTTGAATTTTTTCATCAATTACTTCTACTTCTTTTGCTTTTTTAGTTAAAATTTCATCTCCATATTCTCTTATATTTCTTATCGCCATTTTTTCCCCCTTGTTACAATGATAAATATTTACATCATATTATTTGGATTTGCATCCAATACGATTTGTATGTCTTTTTGATTTTTTTTATAAAATTCTTCTATCATAGTATTTAATATTTCAATACTAGTATGGTCTAATTTCCCCTTCATTATAATACGCCAACGATATTTATTTTTTATTTTATTAATTGGTGCTGGCACTGGCCTATAAATTGCCCATGGTATTAGTTTTTTCTTTTGCAGATATAAGAAAATACATTCTGCTATATTTTTTACCTTTTCTTCATTGTTTCCACTAATTCCAATTAATATTATATCGCAAAATGGTGGATATTTCAATTGTTTTCTTATTCCTATCTCTTCTTGATAGAATTTTTCATAATTTTGTTCTTTTGCACAAATAATGCTATAATGATCTGGATTATAAGTTTGTATTATCACTTTTCCTGGTATTTTTTCTCTTCCTGCTCTTCCAGCTACTTGTGTAAGTACTTGAAAAGTTCTTTCGCTTGCTCTATAATCATCCATGTTTAAATTAGAATCTGCTGCTATAACTCCTACAAGTGTGACATTTGGGAAATGATGCCCTTTTACAATCATTTGTGTTCCAATTAAAATATCAATATTTTCATTTTTAAATTTTGTTAATATCTGTTCATGAGAATTTTTTTTGCTTACTGTATCAATATCCATTCGAATAGTGGTTGCGTTTGGAAACATTCTATGTATCTCTTGTTCTAATTTTTGAGTTCCCATTCCAAAATATTTTACTCTATTACTTCCACACTCTGGACAAAGCAAAATGTTTTTTGTCTCATATCCACAATAATGACATTTTAATCTATTTTCTTCCAAATGGTAAGTCATTGTTATATTGCAATTCTTACATTTAACTGTATACCCACAGTCTCTACACATAATAAATGTAGAATAGCCTCTTCGATTCAAAAACAAAATAGTTTGTCTTTTGTTTTTTAAATTCTCTTCGATTTCTTTTTGCAATGGTAAACTAATCATTGTTCTATTTCCCATTGCTAATTCTTTTCTTAAATCTACCACTTCAATTTCTGGCAAATTTGCATGGTTAGCTCTTTTAGATAATTTTAAAATTGTAGTTGTCTTCATTTCTTGTGCTTCATAATAGCTATTCAAATCTGGTGTTGCACTTCCAAGAATAAGAGGAATATTAGCTTTTTTGCATAAATATTTTGCAATTTCTTTTGCATTATAGCGTGGCTGAGTTTCTGATTTATAAGACATATCATGCTCTTCATCTATAATAACTATTCCAATATTATTAACTGGTGCAAATATTGCAGACCTAGCTCCTATTATAATTTTTGCTTCTCCTTTTTGTATTTTCTCCCATTCATCGTATCTTTCTCCTATTGATAATTTACTATGCAATATTGCAACAACACTTCCAAATCTAGCTAAAAAACGATTAGTCATTTGTGGTGTTAAAGAAATTTCTGGCACTAGCATGATAGCAGTTTTCTCTTGCTTTAGTACTTTTTGAATAAGTTGCATGTAAATTTCTGTTTTTCCGTGAGCCAGTAATCCCATAGAGTAAGAATTGTTTATATTTTTGTTCTTCTATTGTTCTTGATATTTTATTAAATGCTTCTGCTTGTTCTGCATTTAAAATATGTGGGGCATCTCTTTCTATATTTTTGTTTTCAAAAGGATTTCTTTCTATTTTTTCTTGTATAATTTTTACATATTCATTTTTCTCTAGAGTTTTAATAACTGCTCTTGTCGTATCTGTTAAGTTTTGCAAATCCCCTATATAAATGCCATCATTCTCAATTAAAAATTTAAGAATTCGAATTTGTTTTGGGCTTTTTATTATTTCTTTTTGTAAAATATTTTCAATCTCTTCTTTTTCTTTTTTTAAATATACAAAGTTTCCTTTTTTTTCCTTTACTCTGTTTTCCATTCTTTTTGTTGATGTTCCTGGTGGAAGCATTAATTTAATACAATCTGAAATATTACAAAAATATCTCTTTGACATAAGCTTTGCTAAATTTATGTTATCTTCTGTAAGACCAAAACTTATGCTTTTAATTTCTTTGGTAGCAAAATCAGATTTTTCTATTAATCCAATTACAAATCCTTCTTCTACCGATTTATTCCCGAATGGTACAATAGCTCGGTTTCCGATTTGAATTTGATTTTCTAGCTTTTTTGGTACTAAATAGTGAAATTCTCTATTTAATGTTTTTACTGTGCTATTTACAATAACTTGTGCTACCATTTTTTCTCCTCTCTTTATGTTAGATTATTATTTTTTATGTATATAGGAAATTATCTTTCTATATGCAACAAAAAATAGGTTGGTAATAATTCCAACCCTTTACTTTAGCATATATTCCCTTTCTATAATTTTCATTATAATCTGTACTGTTTTTTCTAAGTCGTTATTTTTTAAAACATAGTCATATAATCCAATTTTTGATTCTTCATAATCAAATCGATTTAATCTTAATTCTATTTCCTTATTACTTGGGTTGTCTTCTCTTTTTTCAAGTCGCCTTCTGAGTTCTTCTTTTGGCACCCTTAAAAATATTGTTACAATTTTTACATCATTTCCTAAGAGTTTTATTAAGTCTTCTGTTCCATTTACATCAATGTCTTTTACAATAATATTTCCTGTGTTTATCTTCTCATTCAATAATTTTTTTGAAGTTCCATAATAATGATTGTGATGTACCGAGTATTCATATAATTCGTTTTCTTTTATCATTCTTTCAAATTCTTCTGTTGTTACAAAATTATATGTTTTACCAGGTACATCTCCATTTCTAGGAGTTCTATCTGTAAAAGAAGGTAATGTAGTAATATTTTCTACTCTTTTCATTAATTCCTTTTTTATAGTGTCTTTGCCAGCACCTGCAACTCCAGATAAAATTACTAGCATATTTTTACCTTCCCTTCTGCAATTTCATTTGCTGCTAATGTAACAACCGATTCCTCTTCTACTTTAGTTAATGGTGTACTTCCTGCCGCAAGTTGTCTTGCTCTTTTGGATGTTGCTACTACTAATTTAAAACGATTGTCAACAATTTTTAATAAGTCAGTAACACTAGGTTTTACCATCATATTTATCCCCTCTTTTCCTTTTCTATTCTTCCTCACTAGTTTCTAATCTTCCTGCTACTGTTTCTGGTTGAACTGCTGATAATATAATATGACCAGAATCCATAATTAAAACAGCTCTGGTACGTCTTCCGTAAGTTGCATCTACTGCCATTTTATTGTCCTTTGCTTCTTGTATAATTCTTTTAATCGGCGCTGATTCCGGACTAATAATAGCAATAATTCTATTTGCAGAAACTACATTTCCAAATCCAATATTAATTAGTTGCATTTTTTCCCCTTCCTTAACTTATATTTTATTCTACATTTTGTATCTGCTCTCTTAAATTTTCTATTTCTGATTTTATTTCAATAACTAGATTTGTAATATTCAAGCAATTTGCTTTTGAGCCAATAGTATTAATTTCTCGGTTCATCTCTTGAATTAAGAAATCTAATTTTTTTCCTGTTGGAGCATTTTCTTCTAAAAGCTCTGTAAATTGCTCTGTATGACTTTTTAGTCTTGTAATTTCTTCTTCTATAGAGCTTTTATCCGCAAATAATACTATTTCTTGTGCTAATCTTGCTTCATCTATAATATCTGTTTTTAGCATTTCTTTTGTTCTTTCTTTTAATTTTACTACATATTCTTCTACAAG
>CALXJM010000022.1 GCA_944388625.1 uncultured Clostridia bacterium | reverse complement strand
ACATTTTTATTTTTTATTGCATATATTTTAACATCAAATAAATAAAAAAACAAGAAATCTTGTTAACTTCAAGTTTCCTGTTTTGGTATCATTATTTTATTTAATTATTCTTAGGTTATTCCTTATATACAAAACTTTTATGATGTTTTTCACTAAAATATGTTAACTCTTCAATTTCTTTAATCGAATAATCTTTATCATTTGGAACTAATATTAATTTATCATCATCTTCATTTATTCTATGTATTATCGCAATACATTTTCCTGTAAAATCTTGTATTGGATCTTTTACTCCTAGAATATAACAGTCCAATTCTTCTCCATCTCCACTCAAGGTATTTGGAATATATCCGTAGTTTAATTCATATTTAAATTCAGGATGTTCTTTTATTGGCTTACTTTCAATCGGCCTATCTATAATTGCATAAACTTTCTGATTTAAATATTCTTTGTTACTATTTATTAATTCTATATATTTATTTTCATTTATTGTTGTTTTATTCTTAGTATACAAATCACAAATTAATGATATTTTTTTAAGTTTCCCTTTATTATACATGTGTTTACTCCTATATATTTATTTAATAATCCAATATCCGTTTTTTCTAGTACCAACTCTTTCTATATATACATTTTCTTTTAATACTTCTATATTTATTTTCACTGTTCTTACAATATTCCTGTTTCTTTTTGATGCTTCTTTTAATTATGTATTAGCATTTTTACCTAATAGAATTATATTTTTTATCTCCCTTTCCATAATGAATTTCTTCTTTCGTTTCCTTTCGTTGTAGTATTTAAATTTATAATAAGGATTATATCATCTAGTATATATGTTCTCAACAGTTTTGTTAAAATACTTTTAATGAATATTACATCTTTAAATATTTAAAATTCCAAGATGTTCTAGCATTATCTTTATTCCCATTAAAATGAGAATAATACCTCCAAATAGTTCTGCTTTTTTTTCATATTTTTTCCCGAAATTATTACCTATTTTTACCCCTATAAAAGATAATACAAATGTAATAATTCCAATAATAGAAGCCACATACCATATATTTATATCAAAAAATGCAAAAGCAATCCCCACAGCTAATGCATCTATGCTGGTGGCTAATGCTAATACAATCATAGTTTTTGCGTCGATTTTATCATTATGATTTTCCTGTCCTTTAGAAAATATTTGTTTTATCATATTAATCCCAATAGCAGTTAATAATATAAATGTTATCCAGTGGTCTATTTGCCTTACTAGATTTTCAAAGCTTAATCCTAATATATAACCTATTACAGGCATTCCTGCTTGGAACATTCCAAAATATGTACCTACAATAATGCTTTGATTCCAATTTAATTTTTTTATAGATACTCCTTTGCATATTGCAACTGCGAATGCATCCATTGCAAGCCCAATTCCAATTAAAAAAAATTCAAAAATTCCCATACTTTATTTCCAATCTAATTATATTCTGTAGCATAATTTCTATTTTTTAAAATTTCTGTTTCTTCTTTTACATTTTTATGATTGGTTTTAGAATTTATTATAATTATTTTTACAAAATTTTCAGAAAAATATTTTCTTTTTTCTAAAATTCTATAGACAATACTTTTAATTTCGTGTATCATTATATTATATGAAAATAAGTTAACTATTTTTAAGGAGGAACATATGAAAAGATTTCTTAAAATAATTTTACTTGCTATGTTGCTTTTATTTATGACTTACACTTCTATTTATGCTATTAATATGAATTTATCTAATAATGCAAATGCTTCTAATACTGAAGTTGAAAATAATGTAAGTAATAATGTTGTAGGCGAAAATAATGTTGAAAATAATTCTGCAGGCAATTTAGAAAATAATAATGAAAATAATTTACTTCCATCAACAAACAACACAAACAACAATAGTCAAGCTCCAAACATTTCTACTAATGTTTCTACTAATTATCAAGAGCCTACTTTTGGTTTATCTGAATATTTGAATATTGCCATTATAGTTATTGGGGTATTACTTATTTTACTTGCAATTGCAATTTTAATTCGTTTAAAAAATTAATTTTTTTATACTTAATTGTTTTTTAAACAATTAAGTATTTTTTTGCTCAATAAAAAATATTTATTCATGAAAAATTTTAAAAATCGATTTGTCCCTTTATTTTCCTGCATATTTTGCTATAAAAATAAAAATACTATAAGTAGTTTTCAAAAACAACTTTTTTGCAAGGAGGTCAATTATGATAAAAAAAGTTATTTTTCTTGTAACTATTATAGCTACTATTTTATTCTTTATGTCCTTTTCCTTTGCAGCAAACGACACTAAAAATTTAGGTAATGATATAAAAAATTCTCTTGATAAAACTGGTAACACCATTGAAAATATGGTAAACAATATGAAAGATGCAGGGCAAAATGCGATGAATAATATAGGAAATACTACAGAAGATGGTATGAATTACGTTGAAAATATGCTTCATAATGAAAATGGCAATAATAATTATCGTTATAATGGTACAAATAATGGTAGTTACAGCACTGGTAGGACATCAGCTCCTGGAACTAATACAAATAATGGAAATACATGGTTATGGATTATATTAGGAGTTGTTGCTCTAATTATTATTGGTCTTAGCTGGTATTATATGACTGATAACAAAAATAATAATAATCAATAATGTACAACAGTGAATTTTTAAAATACTTTATTGTAAAAATTCACTGTTATTTTTTGAAAAAAAATATATTGTGACTTTTTTAATATTTTGTTATAATATAATAAATTCGAGTTAAAAGAGGTATGTATGAAAAAGATTATTGCAAAAAATCCCACTGCTTATCATAATTATACAATTTGCGAAACAATAGAGACCGGGATTGTATTAAGTGGCACTGAAATAAAGTCCATTCGAAAACGGAAAAGTTAATTTAAAAGATAGTTATGCAACTATAAAAAATGGAGAATTATATATATATCATATGCATATTAGTCCTTATGAACATGGAAACATATATAACAAAGATCCTTTAAGAGACAGGAAACTTCTGTTACATAAAAAAGAAATTTATAAATTGTATGGCATGATAAAACAGAAAGGAATTAGTCTAATTCCAATATCTCTCTATTTTTCAGATAGCATCGTTAAACTTGAACTAGGTATTGGAAAAGGTAAAAAATTATACGATAAGCGTGAAGATTTAGCAAAAAAAGACGCTGAAATGTATATAAAACGACATATGTCTTAAGTATAATCCCCTCACAATATTATGGATATGTGAGGGGATTTTAGCTTATGCTTTGTTGCTAGAACAAAATACATCACGAATTTTATGTTGTACCGTTTCTTTGATAGCTTCTCTTGCTGGATTAAGATACTTTCTTGGATCAAATTCAGAAGGATTTTCGGCAAACACTTTGCGAATAGCTCCTGTCATAGCTAGTCTTAAGTCTGTATCAACATTAATCTTCGATACTCCAAGTTGACCTGCTTTTTTCAACATTTCATCCGGAACTCCTTTAGCTCCTGGTATATTTCCACCATATTGATTACACATAGTAACTAATTCTGGGATAACAGTTGATGCACCATGTAATACAATTGGTGTGTTTTGTAATTTTTCTTTTATTTTTAGTAAAATATCAAATCTTAAATTTGCTTCGCCTTTAAATTTATATGCTCCATGGCTTGTTCCAATAGCAATTGCTAAAGAATCGCAACCTGTCCTTTTTACAAATTCTTCTGCTTGTTCTGGATCTGTAAATTTTGCATCACTGCTTGAAACATTTACATCGTCTTCAATTCCAGCTAATTTACCAAGCTCTGCTTCTACTACAACCCCTCTTGCATGCGCATAATCTACTACTTTTTTAGTTAATGCCACATTTTCTTCAAAACCATATTTTGATCCGTCTATCATAACTGAAGTAAATCCACCATCGATGCATTCTTTGCATGTTTCAAAATCAGGTCCGTGGTCTAAATGTATAGCAATTGGTATATTTGCCTCATCTACTGCTGCTTCCACCATTTTCATTAAATAATTATGTCCCGCATATTTTCTTGCACTTGCTGATACTTGTAAAATAACTGGTGAATTTTCTTCCTTTGCAGCTCTTACAATTCCTTGTATGATTTCCATATTATTTACATTAAATGCTCCTATAGCGAAATGCTCTTTCATAGATCTTTCGAACATTTCTTTTGTTGTTACTAATGGCATAAAAACCCTCCTTCTAATTTTTTTGATAGGTATATTCTATTTCTAAAATAGAAATATGTCAATATAAAAAATTTAATGCATAAAAGAAAATTTCATCTGATGACATAAGTGCTACAATTATTGAAATTAAATTTCAAATATAGAATGTATTTTTTCATACATTTATCCTCTTACCTATAAAAATATTTGTTTAAAGTCAAACTTCCATAAAAGTTTTTCCTATTTTATAAATTATATCTGCTCAAAATTATTGTTGTCTATGTCTTCATTTCTAAACTATCTTTGCTCCAAAAGGTGCAAGTGAAAGTTTTGCAATTTTAAAAAATTGTATTCCAAATGGTATACCTATTATAGTTATACACCATATACAACCCAAAATTAAGTTTTCAAGTGCCATAGGAATACCAAAAAAGATAATCCATATTGCGTTTGCAAGTAATGATGGAACACCTCCACCATATTCTATTTTTTTTCCAAATGGCGCAAATGCCATTGATGCAAATTTAAAGCATTGTTTACCATAAGGAATTCCAACAATAGTAATACACCAAATTATTCCAGATAGCACCCAAGAAAGTCCACTAAATATTCCGCCAAATATAAACCATAAAATATTCCCTAATAAACTCATATTACCTCCATTTCTAAAACACTAATTAATTTTTGTGTGTTTTTTTTACATATTTATTAAGCTTTTTGCTGAAAAAAATTTGCATAGTTTTATTAATTATTGCCTAATTTCAGATAAGTACTTTTAATAGTATTTTCTATACTATATTATTATATCATTTTTTTGTAAGAATTGAAACTAATATTTAGCAAAAGAAGTTTAATCTTATTATATAGTAAAAATCGTTAAAAATGCTGGTATATTAATAAAGGAGTCAACTTTTTCTATATATTAAAAAGGAGATAGCTGTTATTTTAACGAGTTATCTCCTTTTTCTGTTGTAAAAAGCTTTACTTAAAGCTTTCCAATTGTACATGGTGCAAACGAGCTTCTAACTTCAAAGCCATTTTCTGTTTCGTTTATAGAAAATTGTCGCTTCAGGATTTTGCCAATTGTTCTAGATTTGCAGATGCCTTTAAAACGCATAACAACAATCACTCTGTTCGTTCCTTTATAAATTACTCTAGTTGGAAACACAATTTGGCTATGGTTGCAAATAATCCACTCTTCATTCTGTTCGTTCATAAAAACATTTGGAATCTTCTGCTCGTAATCTAGTTCAAAGGTGGAAGAATTATGTGCTTTAGCTATTTTTTGGGCCAGTCGGTTTTGTTGATTCTTAAACTTCCTTACTTTCCGCTTGTCCATATACAAAACCTCCTAATTAATATTGTGCTCGAATTATATCATATTTTATTAGTGGTATCAATCCTTTACATAAAATATTTTTTAAGTTCAAAAATATCAGTAAATATTTTACATGTTTAAAATTCAGCAATTTTGACTATGCTTAGCCAAACTAGTCTCCGCAAGACATATTCGCCTCTATCGGTTTGCTTAACTTTTCCTTTTCTTAGTAGTTCATCTTTAATAGCTTCTAGCATTGTCTGTTTATCAATCCCAAATACACTTGCGGTTTTTTCTAAGCAAGTATTTCTATCAAATCCTTTTTCTATTAATTTAGATAAATAATCTATAATTGAAAGTTCCTTAAATCCGCTTTCGCAGTTATCTAGAGCCTCTTTCTCTGTATCAGCGTTTCCGTCTTTTACTACTAAATCGATATTATTATTATTTCCTTTAGTGCTTCTATCTTGTGCTTTTTTATAATATCCAGATATACTTATAACTTTTAATTTTGTACTAACGTGTTTTAGCATATTAATTCTAGCTCTTAAATAAATCATTCTTGAAAGTTCGCTACCATCAAAGTTTTTTTCTAAATCGCCACATGTTTCAATTATTAGCAGGCAAGCCTCTTGCTCTAAATCCTCTTTTTCTAAATTCCCTTTTTGACTTTTATATTTATAATAAATATAATCACTTACCTTTCTTGCTATTTCTCTAATTCGTTCTAAATTTTTATTTATAAATTCACTAGATAATCTACTCCTAGAGCCAATCCATATTCTTCCTTTGTCATCTAATAGCCTTCTATAAGAATCATATCCAAAATATACTGCTTTCCCTAAAATATAGTCGAAAAAATCTTGTAATGAAATATTATTTGTTTTACAAATTGTCTCTATTTCACCTTTAGTATAGTATCTTTCTTTCTCCATAATTTCTGATAAGATTTGAGTAATTAAATATTTATCCGTATCTTTAACAATAGAGCAATAAGCTCTTTCTCTTTTTATGAAATTATATGCATGTTGAGTTATGCCTAAAATATACAACAATTCATTTAAAGGAACTTCATATTTTCGCTGTATGTCTTCTAGTTGTTCATAAGAAATTCTTGACCCGGCTGATAATTTTTCTTCTTCAAATATTCTTAGCTTTAATTTTCGTAACTCTTCTAGATCTATTTTTTTACATTCTCCTTTTAGTACATAGGCTTTCATATTATGATTGTATTTCATGCTCCAATACTGACCTTCTGTTAGTCCTAGAATGCTTAATGCTAATATTTTTTCATTTATAGAATATTTTTCTGAAATTTCTCTTAGCATTTTATAATCTATTTGAGTATATGGCTTTAACCCCTCTTTATTCAAAATTTTTATTGAAATTTTTTTTAATTCTTGATCACTTGAAAATTCTTTTAGAACTATTGCGTTCCTTTTATCGTCTGATTTTATATGGTAAAAAGAATTTAATGTAATTCCGAATATGTCAATAGCTAGTTTTCTTTCATCAATTTGATATTTTCTTGATAGTCGAGCTAAATTCTCGTAATTTATTTTATCTCCAATTTTTAAGCCTTCACTTGTTAGTATTTCTTGCCTTATAGCGCTTACTTTTTCATCTTTTTGAGCAGTTTGAGTATTTGTTTTCTTTTGTCTGTGAAAAATCATTGCATTGGCATTAGCATTATTTTTAATCTTTCTATATGAATATTCTGAAATTTGCAAAACATTTATAGCAAGTATTCTTTCAGATATAGCATACTTTCTAGAAATATACTGTAATTGATTATAATTAATAAGATTACCTTCTTTTAATTGTTCTTCTTGCATAATTATATCTCTAAGCCCTATAGCATTCTCTATTTCTTCAGGTATTAAATGTCTTAAAATAATAAAATTCTTAGCGTTTGAGTTTTTAGAATGTATAGCATTAAATTGTGCTTGTGTTACCCCCAATATATTTATTGCTAATGTATATGGAGTAATATTATATTGATTCGATAATTCAATAAGTCTAGCATGTGAAATTTTGTCTCCAGGATGTAGATTTTCACTCTGTATTATTTTATTTGCTAATTCATTGCTACTTATAATTTTCCCCAATTGAAGTATTCCTTTCATTATATTTTATTTAATTATACTAAAAAATCAACCTTTTACAGTTGATTTATCAATACTTTTGTCTGGTGTAACGATTTTACTTAATGGAGCTATTAGGGAGAATCGAACTCCCGACCTACTGATTACGAATCAGTTGCTCTACCAACTGAGCTATAATAGCAAGTACTTTTTTATTATATAATTATTTCTTTTATAATTCAATACTTTTTTGCACTTTTCCATTTGTTTGTAATATTGTTTCTTGCATATTACATATATATTACATTATGATTTCATTTCGATTACATTTTTCTGTTTTATGTAACCAATTTAGTTTACATGCTACACTTTCATAAAAGTTGTGGAAACTGTGGATAACTTTGTGAATAACTATAAAATGGGCATTTTTTTGTCACATTTTGTTCACAATTAGTTTTTGTTATTTTGTTATGTAATCTATTTACTGATTATTAATGATATTATGTGCACAGTATATTTGTTTGCTATTTACATTTATGTAAATAGCTTTTTACCGTATAGTAAGAGGGTGCGGGCGTTTTACAAATATTCACAGTCTAATAGAAGCTAGCATTATTGTATAGCAAAAAATCGTTAAAAATACTGAAATATCAATAAAAAAGTCGATTTCTGCCATGCGATAAAAATGCCATCAAAATTAGTCTATACTAATTTTGATGGCACAAATATATAAATATTTTTTCAAGTTGATATAAAATGCTATATTTTTTGTTCACAATATTTGCATAATATGGTCTCTAATCCAATATTTAAATCTATCGAACCTGTTTTATAACTATAGTCTAAATTCATAAGTTCTTCTAATATATTTCTTAAATCCTCTTCTTTAAAATAGTTTGCTTGTTTTTTATACTTATTAATTAAAAACATCTGATTTGGTTTTAAATTTAAACTTTTTGCTATATCTTTATTATTTTTTAGAGTCAATCTTACTAAGTATAACTTTTTAAAGTGATTGTACAGTGTAATTAAAATTTTTTGCAAAGGTTCCTTATTTTGAATTAATCCTCTCAACACTTCCATGGCAGTTGTAATATTTTTGCTCCCCAAATTGTCTGTTAAATCAAATATAACAGCCTGGATTTGCTTTGTTGTTAAACTATCTATCAATTTTTTTGTAATTATTCCTTCTTTTCCAACATATTCAATAAGCTTTCTAATTTCATTAATTAAATCTTGCATATCTGTTCCTGCTATTTCAACCAAATAGTTTAAAGTATCCTC
This sequence comes from uncultured Clostridia bacterium, assembly GCA_944388625.1. Lineage (GTDB taxonomy): Bacteria > Bacillota > Clostridia > TANB77 > CAG-508 > CALXJM01. The sequence goes on along the minus strand of CALXJM010000022.1, from coordinate 9,013 downwards.
TTCTACATTTACCATATAAGCATTACAAATAGCTTTTAATCTTTTAGTTAGTTGAGTAATAGTTAATCTTTGAAATTCACATATAATTCCTAATTTTTCAATTTCTACAAATAAAGTATTTTTTTCTATTGTTTCTTCTATAAAAATAATAATAACTCCTTGTTCTATTACTTTTATATTATCCTTTATATAATTAGCTATTGTATCAGATAGTCCAGAGTTATTCTTTTTGCCTTTCCCTTTTCCTTCTTTTTTCGTTAAGCCCGCATTTTTTACAATAATTAATTTTTTTTCATATCCAAATGCTGGTGTTTCTATGTTGGAAATAAAAGAGTCTATATTGCTTTCGTCTAGAATAATATAATTAATTCCCTTAATAGCTTCTCCAAAAATTTTTCTGATTTTTTTTAGAGTACTTTCTATCAAATATAATTCTTCACCGTAAAATAAATATAAATTTCGTAATTTCCCTGATTTTAATTCTTTTTCCAGGTCATTTATATTGATTTTCATACTCTCATTCCTTTACAATTTATTTACAAATTTAGCAGAATGTCCATGGCAAATTGCAATAGCCATACTATCTGTAATATCATCCAATTTAGGCAATTTTTCTACATTTAAAATTGTTTTTACCATTTTCTGTACCTGAGTTTTATCTGCTCTTCCATATCCAGTTACTGCTTGTTTTACTTGTAGTGGTGTATATTCATATGTAGGTACATTCATTTTACAGCCAACAGTTAAAATAACACCTCTTGCTTGTGCTACATTAATAGCTGTTTTTATATTTTGATTAAAAAATAATTCCTCTACCGATACTGCATCTGGTTTATATTCTTGAATTAGCATGCTTAAGTCATCATATATTTTAGTTAATCGAGTTGGAAAAGACATTCCTGCTTTTGTTGTAACTGCTCCGCTATGAATAAGTTTAAATTTGTTTCCTACATAATCAATTATGCTATATCCTGTAATAGCAAACCCTGGGTCGATTCCTAATATTCTCATCTGTTTTGCCTCATTTTCTTTTTCATTTATTTTTCTAATATAATGCGAAATATTTCTGCTACGCTCCAAGCTTGCGCATATGTTCCTTTTGGTAAATATGGTGGTTTTGAATCATATAATTCAGATATACTTCCAATTGCTCCATCTTCATAGAAAGATTTTGAAAATGTTGTCTTTACATTATTAACAAATTCTTTGTACTCTTCTTCTGTTTTCTTTGTTTTCTTTTCCTTTAATTTATTTTTTAATGTATCATAATATAATCCTAGTAGCCATGGCCATGTTATTCCTTGATGATAGCTCATATCACGTTTAAATCCGTCTCCTTCATATATATCCACATAATTTTTTTCACCTTTGGCTAAAGTTTTTAAGCCATATTTATTAAGTAGTTTTTTATTTACTGTTTCTAATATCTCTTGTCCAATTTTTGAATTTGGCTCTATAACAGGATATGTTAATGACATACTAAACAATTGATTTGGTCTTATCTTAGGATCTCCTATAACATCATATAAACATTTTCGCTTTGAATTATAAAAAGATTTTTCAAAACTTTTTTTTGTTACTTCTGCCATATCATGATAATATTTTTCTTGATTTGTTTTCTTAAGTTTTTTACTAAATTTTTCCATGATTTTTAATGCATTATACCATAAGCTATTAATTTCTACTACTTTTCCATTTCTCGGTGTGAATGCAAAATCTCCATATTTAGCATCCATCCAAGTATTTTGTGTTTTTTCAGTTCCTGACACAAGTAAGTTGTCTGTGTCTAAGTAAATATTATTATTGTCTAAATCAATTCCATTTTTATAACTTTCTATAATTTTTTCTAAAGTTTCATAAATGCTTTTAACAAAATCTTCATCACCAGTATAGTTTTGATACTTATAAATTTGCTCAAATAATAGTAAAGAAGCATCTGCACTATTATATAATGGTCGATTATCAAATCCAGAATATCCATTTGGTACTAAACCGAATTTAATGTCTCTCATCATTGTTAAAATCAATTCTTTCGCAATTTCATATCTCTTAGTTACTAGTAGTAATCCTTCCATAGATATTAGTGCATCTCGTCCCCAATCTAAAAACCATGGATAACCGGCAATAATAGTGTGCAATCTGAAGTTGGGCCTATATACAATGAAATTGTCTGTAGCAATAATAAAATCTCGAATAAGTTTATCTTGTCCTTCTAAAGAATCTATTTTTGCATTTTCTACTAATGCATCTATTCTCTCAATTTCTTTCTTTATTACCTCTCTTGTATTAATTTCATCAATATTTTCCTCCAAAGAAGCAATAAAGGAAATTTCTTTTTCTTCCATTGGATTTATTTCTACTTCGTATCTTCCTGGAACTATATGGTTTTCTTCTGGAAAAAATCCCCTTTTTTCTTCTTCTATGTAAAACATATTATAGAATTTATCATTCTCGTGTTTTATGTACTTTCCATCTGAGCAATACATATAAATTGGAATATCAGAATTTCTATCAATAATCATTTTTATTTTTCGGTCTTTAATTTCTTGTTGTAAATCAAAGTCATGATTTGTATTCATGCAATGGAAATCTCTAAAATTAGCAACTGGCGCTAAAGTAAGTTTGGCATAATCTTGGGTTTTATTTTGAATATGGTATAATATACATACTGTATTTTTGCCATATTCCATACAAATAGATTTTGTAATTTTAATATCTCTTATTTGATAAGTAAAACTTGGAATATATTCTTTCTCAAAGCTCTGTAGATATTTGTATCCGTCTGAAATATAGTTATGGCACATATTAGCATAAAAATTATATTTTGTTTGTTTAATTTCTATACTTTCATCTAATTTGGATAAAATTAAAAATCTTCTTGCTGGTGGTGTAAGAGGAGCTATTAAAAGTCCATGATATTTTCGTGTATTCATTCCAATAACAGTTGAAGAACTATATCCCCCTATTCCATTAGTAATAATCCACTCTTTTTTTATTCCTTCTTCTAAACTTATTTTAGACTTTGTTAATTTCATTCGTTTCCTCCATTATTTCTTAAGTATTCTATTCCTCTTCTTTCCCTTGTTTTTTTATATTTTCTAGTCTTTGTTTTTCGCTATTTTGAATGGAATCCATTCGTTCTTTATATTTAGATGCAAATTTGCTTTGTCTTTTTCTAGTATTAACATTTTTTACTTTTTTTACGTTTTTTACTTTTTTGTTTGGCTTACTTTTCTTTACATTTCTTCTATCTTGTTTTAGTTTTGAATTCATTAGTATATATTCTGGTTCTGTTTGTTTGTCTCTAAATTTCAAATCATTACAAATAAGTTCTACTACACTTTTGGCAATTGCATCTGAGTCATGTCTAATATATTCACCTTTAATACAAGATAAATCTCTCTTTAATATTTTAATTCCATTATCTATAATTTTTTGTGTGTCCATCTCTACTATGTCTGACCCCATTTTATTATATTTACGTACAAATTCAGGAGTAATTTCCTGTGTATCACAAATGCAAAAATCAATTAATCCTTTTCCAGCATGTTCTGTTATTGCATTAATATGTTCTGAAAGTGTATAATTATCTGTTTGTCCAGGTTCTGTCATAAGATTGCTAATATATATTTTTAAAGCTCTGCTTTCTCTAATTGTTTTTGCAATATTTTTCACTAGCAAATTTGGAATAACATTAGTGTATAGACTTCCAGGTCCTAAAATAATAGCATCTGCTTCACTAATTGCTTCTAACACTCCAGGTGCAGGTATACAGTTAGATGGTGTAATATAAATTCGATTAATTTTTGATACTTTTTCATATACCACTTCTGGAATTTTGCTCTTTTCTTCTACAATAGTCCCATCTACAAGTTCGGCACAAATTTTTATTTCATCAAATGTAACCGGCAAGACCTTCCCCGTAATATTCAAAATTTCACTACTTTCTTTAATACTTGATGTAAAATCTCCATTTGCATTTTTCATAGCAGACATATAAATATCTCCAAATGTTAGCCCTTTTAGTTTATTTCCAATAAAAGGCACATTGAATAGTCTTTCCATCTTCTCACTATCTTTTGCTAAAGCAATTAAACTTCCCTTAATATCTTCTAATGGAAGTAAATCAAGCTGTTTCCTAGATTCTGTTGGCATTTCACCATAATCTGATATTGTTACTATTGCTGTAATATTATTTGTATATTTTTTCAATCCTGTAAGTACAGCATTTAATCCGTTTCCACCACCTATGGCAACAATCTTAGGACCGTTTTCATATACATCTTTATTAAAAATCAAAGAACTGATATTAACATTCTTTTCTTCTTTCTTTTGATTTCCTTCAATAACTAGTTCTAAAGTTCTTTTTTGTATGTAGACTAGTCCTAAAATAACAAATGTAAACCCAACTACAAAAACAGCTACAATTTTTCCAATCTGTTCAAAGGATAATTCATTAATTACTAATATTTGTGCAAATCCATAACATGCTAATACAATTCCTATTAGAATTAAAAAAATCCATCTTTTTATTTTTGTGCTTGATTTAAACCATGTAAAAAAACCTTTCATTTTACTCCTCTTCCTCTTATTCTCCTATAATTTGTATTTCTGTTTCTATATCTACTTGAAATTTCTTTTTCACTTTATTTTTAATTAATGAAATTAAATTTATAACATCATCAGCAGTAGCATTACCTGTATTTACAATAAATCCAGCATGTTTTTCAGAAACTTGTGCTCCACCTATAGTAAATCCCTTTAAGCCACATTCATCAATCAACTTTGCTGTTATAAATCCTTCGCCTCGCTTAAAAATACTACCTGCACTTGGCATAGAAATAGGTTGTTTTTCTATTCTATTTCTTTTATTTTCTTCTATTTTCTTCTCTATTTCCAATTTTTGTCCAAATTTTAGTTCAAGTTCTGTTTCTATAATAATAGCTTTTTGCTTGCAAAATACACTTCTTCTGTAATCGAATTCATGCTCTTTATTGTAAATTGTATTAATATTTCCTTCCATATCTATATAAGTAGTTTTAAGAACAATATCTTTCATTTCTGAGCCATAAGCACCTGCGTTCATTTTTATTGCTCCTCCTATGGTTCCTGGAATTCCACAAGCAAACTCTAATCCTGAAAGTTCTTTTTCAGCAGCTATCTTAGCAACTTTTATAAGTAGTTCTCCAGCTGAGGCTGTTATTTTATCTCTATCTACAGTAATTCCCTTTAAGTTTGGTTTTAGTACAATTCCTCTAATTCCTTTGTCTTTTACTAATAAATTGCTTCCATTCCCAACTATAGTAAGTGGAACATCATACTTTTTAACTATTTTTAAAATGTCTTGTATTTGTTCTTTTGTATCTGCTAATACATATATATCGGCCATTCCACCAATATTAAATGTAGTATGTTTTTTCATTGGTTCATACTGTCTTACATTTTCTTTTGAAACAATGTTTATAAGTTCTTGGTTGATTTCTTTTATTATCATAAAACCTCCGTCTAAATAATTTCATTGCTTCTTGCAAATATTTTGTAAAACCAAATTTTATGGATAGAAAGTCTTTAGTGGTCACTTCCGTCAAATTCCATTGTTGTTCCAGCAGAGCCTTTAATATATAGTGGTAAAGAATTAATTGTTTCTTCTGTTTTATTAATAACTTCACCTGTTTTATAATTTACTATATATGTATCATCTGTGTTAATTATGCCTATTTCTTTTAATTGTATAGGAGATAATTCGTAATACTTTTCCTCTATCTCTACGGGACTTGATATTAGTAAATTAACGCCCATACTTTGCGCTATATTTTGTACCGTTGTTGCCTCTGTACCTATAAGCAAATTTACATCTTGTGTAATTGTATATTGATAATATCTTTCCATAACAGCATGTTGAACCATTCCTAGTTCTGTAAACAATTTATTTTGTTGTGTTTGTCTAATCGCTCCTGTTCCACTATAAAGAGTAATACCTATTAGAATAGATAACACAATAATTGTAATGACTAATGCAATAAGCGTAATTCCTTGGTTTTCTTTTGTTTTATTCATTTGATTCCCTCATTTCTATCTTTTTTTAGGTGTAAAAACCCTAAAATAATATGGCTGTATATCTTTTAATATACTATCTACATAAATAATATTATTATCTTTATCTAATACTTTAATATTAGGAAATGTCTTTAAAATCTTTTCATCTGTGAAAACATTTTCACTTAAATAGCGCATAAAATCATTATCATATAATTCAGGTGTTTGTATAGTATATCGATTTCCTTCTTTTAACTCTAAATTATAATTAATAACAAGTCGAGTAAAAAATATTTTTAAAGCAATTCCTGTAATAATAGCATCTAATATGATAATAATAATTCCTGTAATCGTCACTGTTTTTAAATATTTATTTGGAATTTTATCAATTATTTTGTCTACCTTCGGATTAAAATATGTCATTAGAAATATAGCTAGTACTCCCCAGAAAAATGAAAACGCAATGCAAATTCTTCCATTTATATTAAAAGCCATTCCTGAATAGTCCCACCATTTTATATGAAAAATTAACTCTCCTAGAAGGCTCACCATATATTCTACTATAGAACCTATAATAAATCCTCCAATAAATAAGCTAAAATTGTTTTTCTTAAATCTATTTAAAGCTGGAATCATAATTACGGCTCCTAAACCATAAATAGAACAAAACGGTCCATATAAAAAACTTTGCCTACTTTCTAAAACTCCCTTTGTAATAAGCCCATATATCGTTTCTATAACAAATCCAACTATGCTATAAATAAAAAAATAATCAAATAATCTCCCTATGGTCACTCCGCCAATAGTAAATTTTTTCTTTTTCCATATTTCCTCAATTCTATTTTATTACTAATATTATATACTAATTTCAATTATTTTCAAGTAATTTTATAAATTTACGTTTTTTTCATTTTTCTTTACATTAATACATAGTATTACTATATATGGTTTTATATTTTCTGTCAAGTTATACATCTTGGAGGTGATACATTGTTTATAAAAAGTATAAAAATAAAAAGACATTTTTATTTCATGCTGGTTATATTTATTATTCTATTTTCTAGTGTTTCATTTTCTCTTCAAATAAATTCTAAAAGTGAAAATGAAAAATCTTATATTAAATGGATAGATTTTACTCCTACATCAAATGCATTGATAGAAACTGCTAATTTGGATATTCGTTCACATAACAATCAAGAAAAGGTAATTTATAATTGGATTGAACTTTTATCTTATTTAGCTTGCAAATATGGTGGAGATTTTTCTTTATATAAGACATCTGATTTAAATGATTTAGTAAATAAGTTACAAAATGGGAATACTATTGAAGCATTAACAAAAGATTTAAAGTATTATTCTTATTATTTTGAAAGTTACTCCGCTATTTTAGGCGAGTTTATTGGAGAATATGAAATTCAAAATAATTCTAAAACTTTTGAGAAAAAATATGGACTAAAAGCTTTTTGTCCTATTGCTAAGAATTATAACTTTAGTCATTATGATGATTTCGGCGCTTCTCGTTCTTATGGTTATCAAAGGAAACATCTTGGTAATGATCTAATGGGAAGCATTGGAACCCCCATTGTTGCAGTAGAATCCGGATATGTTGAAGCCATTGGCTGGAATCAATATGGCGGTTGGAGAATAGGAATTAGGAGTTTTGATAAAAAGAGATATTACTATTATGCTCATCTAAGAAAAGATCATCCATATGCAGAGGATATATATGAGGGAAAGATTGTAAAGGCAGGAGACGTAATTGGTTATCTTGGAATGACTGGCTATAGCTCTAAAGAAAATGTAAATAATGTTAATGTTCCTCATCTGCATCTTGGTATGCAAATCATTTTTGATGAATCTCAAAAAGACGGAACTAATCAGATTTGGATTGATGTATATCAAATTATTGAATTTTTGAAAAAAAATAAATCTGAAGTTTATATCTCAAATCAAAAAACAAAAGACTTTGAAAGAGTATATGACATGATGGAGCAAAATGTATATGATTAGAGATTTACTAAAATATCATATACATTTTGTAAATTAATTTAATTCTAAAATAGCTTTTGCTCTATCTACATCTTGTCTCGTAGCATCTGCAACATCTGCTAGAGCATAATTATATCCTAAATTTTGCCACTTGTATTTTCCCATACTATGATAAGGCAGTAATTCTACTTTCTTTATTCCATTTAATGTTTGCAGAAATTCTTTTAACTTTAATAAATCTTCTTCATTATCTGTAATTCCCGGCACAATAACTTGTCTTATCCACATAGGGATATGATTGTCACTTAAGTATCTTGCAAAATTCAGCTCTAGTTTGTTTGAACTCCCCACTAATTCCTTACATTTTTCATCATCAATGTGTTTTATATCAAGCAAAACTAAATCTGTTAAAGATAATAATTTTTTTACATTTTCTGTAATTATTACCATTCCGGAAGTATCGATTGCAGTATGAATTTCTTCTTTTTTTAATTTTTCAAACAAGGTAATTAAAAATTCAATTTGAAGTAGAGGCTCTCCACCTGTAGCTGTAAAGCCTCCACCATTTGGCATTAAAAAATGTTTATAGCGCATAATTTTATTTACAATTTCATCAACACTCATAATGTTACCTGTGTTTTGGTTCCAAGTGTCTCTATTGTGGCAATATTGGCATTTAAGCATGCATCCTTGTAAAAACAAAACAAATCTAATTCCAGGACCATCTACTGTTCCCATTGTTTCAATTGAGTGCACTCTAGCATAGTTTTTTTTATCAAATGATTCCATAATTTTTCTTCCTTATTGACCATAAAAGGCTGTTTTTAAACAGCCTTTTATATTTAATTTTATTTTTAAATTCTTTCTTGGATAGTTCTATTGATTACATCTAGCTGTTGTTCTCTTGTTAATTTAATAAAGTTTACAGCATAACCAGAAACACGAATTGTAAGTTGAGGATATTTTTCTGGATGTTCCATAGCATCTT
>CALXJM010000021.1 GCA_944388625.1 uncultured Clostridia bacterium | reverse complement strand
GGATTATAAAAATTACAGAAATTATCTATAGTAATTACTTTGTTACCTTCCTCTAGCAGACATTCTGCTAAACTAGAACCAATAAATCCTGCCCCTCCGGTAATAAAATATGTTTTCATGAAATGCTCATTCCTTTCTCTTTTTTATTTTTTCTTTGAATTACTTTTTTCACTAAATTTATGGCTAAATCTTTAAAATAAATAAATTCTTTAGATTTATGGAATGCCATAAAAAAGAATAAATTTGGTATAATTGTACATATTATCATTTTCCCTACAAAATTTATTATATTTACATTGTAAAATATAAATTCACTTATCATTACTGTTATGCATCCTGCAACGATAGTTATAAATGTATATATTGCATATTTACTGAAATATTTTTTTACATTATTTTTTATTCCATATTTATATAAAATATATGGTTCAAGCCAGAAGCAAGTTGTTAATGTACTTATCAGTGTTCCAATAAATACTCCTAATACTCCATAATTTTCTACTAGAATTAATGATGCTATAATATTAATTACAGACTCTATAATCGGTTTATATCTGTCCTGCCAGTACAATCCTAATGCATCTCTAAATGTTAATACCGTTTTTCTCATTCCAGAAATATAGAAATTTATAATGATAATGCTTACAACTCCAATTGAAAAGAGGTATTCTTTTCCAACCCAAATTTCTATAAAATTGTTGAATAATACAAATAAGCAAATAGAAGCAAAGCCATATATCCAAAAATTTATAAATAACGTTTTTTCAAATATTTCATATATTTTTTCTTTACTTTCTGTTGCGCATAAGTTACCGACGCTTGCAGTTATAGATGTAAAAATTTGCGTACAAACTGTATTAAGTGCATTTGTAATTAAGTAGTAGTTAGAGTATATACCAACAGCAACTAATCCAACAAATTTTGATATAATAAGGTTATCCGTTGAATTAACTACAATTCCCCCTACTTTATGTGCAACCATAGCAGTAATGTTTTTCTTTATTGGATTTGTATCTTCTTTGCTTAATTTTTTAATATTTTTTTCTCTCAAATAAGGATATAATTTATCCGCTTTTTTAGAAACAATTACATTTTCAGTAAAAGTCATTAAAATTTGTGCAATTAAATATAATTCATAATTTTTAGTTATGATCAATACTACAATTTGTATAACATTTAATATAAAATAACATGCATATCGATATAAAGTAGCTAGGTATCTTTTTTGATCAGATATAATCAATGATCTTTTATAAGAATAGAAATATGATATAGATGTATTTATTACAAAGAATATATAAATTACATTTATATTACTAATATCAGGCATCTCATCAATTAAATAAGGTAAAAACGGAGTAATACTAATCCCTATAATTAGCATTACACAGCCTATAACTCTATAAGTATTCTTATACAAATTCATCAAAGATTTTATTTTTTCTGCGTTTTTTTCAGCCAATGGTTTATATAAGCTAAAAGTCATAGCAGGCCCAACTCCTAATTCTACCAATGATAGCATTGATAGTATATTAGAAAATAATCCGTTTAGCCCCAAATATTCTGCTGTGAGGACTTTAACAAAAACTAGCCTAGCCAATACGCTAATAATTATTCCAGCTCCTTGTCCTGTAAATGCGTATATTAAATTTTTAATTGAACTTTTTGTACGTTCCATTGCTACTCCTCAACCTTTTTTGAACTAATTTTATAAATTACCATAATTGGTATTATTAAGCTTGTAAATAAATTTGTACAAATAACCCAATTATACATAATAGGTGTAATTGATAAAATAATACAAGCTAATGTACATATATATTTTTTAAGCATATTTTCTGTTCTGTGTGATTTTTTCTCCATATATATTGCTAAACTAATTATAGTAAAATGTAATAATCCTGATGCTAAATATCCAAAGTAGTAATATCCTTCTCCTATTAGTGGAATAATATGATTTGTTCTTCCACTATATCCATGAAATTCTGTATTAAATATGTATGACATCGAATCATATTGTCTAAAAAAGTAAGCCACAATAGTAATTGATTTTCCAGTATTAATAGGTAGTCTGTCTAGGTGAAACGGCGTTAAATTTAGCGCAACTGCAACGTTGTCAATTCCTCCAAAATAAGCTTGTAAACTGTCGCTCGCACTTTCCATGAAATTTTCACTTTCTGATGATGTTGTATCTTTTCCAAATAATACTATTGATATAATAATAGCAATAATAACTCCTAATTTTATAGATTTTTTTATATAGGTTGGATATAAATAGCCTAGCATTAACATTAAAGCTATTGCTAAATATAAAGAAACTGCTTTATCATCTGACATAAATAATAAGGAAATTCCAATAATAATTATAGATACCCAAAAACCTGCACCTTCTCTTTGCTTCCACTTGTCTTTTATTATTAGCACTAAATATATTGGTATGAGCTCTCTTAATACATCTACTATAATTTTATATATAGGATATACTAAAGGTGGAAGACTTTCTATTAGATTATTTACCGCTATATCATGAATAGTTATTTGCTCTATATTATAAAACAAGAAAAATCCATATACTTCTTTTAAGTCTGGATAAATAAGCAAAAATGCCACAGTTATTATTATTAAAGATATTATAATAATTAATAAATTTTTTGTTTTAAAACTCAATTTGTTTTTATATTGGTTTTCTTGTTTTCTTGCCTTTGTTTTTTTTACAAATATGATAAGGAATACAAGTATTATTTCAAAACACATTAAAAAAATTGCTTTATCCATATTTTCAAAAGCACTTTCATTAGTTACTTTAGAAGAATAATTTCCAAATCGCATTACAAAAGGTGTAATTGTACTTCTAACAAAATATCCACAAGTTAAAATTGTTTTCACAATAGAATCCAGTATATTCTTTTTACAAGTTAAAAATATCAGCATAATGATAGAAAAAGTTGATGGTAATAAAAATAATAACTGATATTCTTCTGGTTTTTCCATATGGCATAACAATAGCATACTAGTCAATATTGCAAATACGAACATTCCAGATAATATAATATTTGATATATTTTCTTTTTTAGTCATTTGTTTAATACACTCCTCTTATAAGCTTCTGTATATATTTTCTAATCTTACAATTTCTGTGTTAATATCATATCCTGCTTTTTTTATTTCTTCTTCTTGGCTCTTTCTATTTCTTTCTCCATTTAGGGATTCAATAATTAAATTTATCCAAGCATTTTCATCAGAAATTGTCGCATTTTTTACAAGATCAGTAATATATACTTCAGGCTGTATAAACTCGGACACTATGCATTCTAACCCAGAGGCCTGAGCCTCGATTAAAACAATTCCTAGTCCTTCATAGATAGATGGTAGAGCAAATATATCCATTGCTTGTAATAATCGATTTACATCTTTCCTTGCTCCAGTAAAAATAATTTTATCTAAAAATTGATTTTCTTCAGCATATCGTATTAAATTGCTTTTTAGTTTTCCATCTCCTACAATCAATAATTTTAATTCTTTTTCTTTTTCTAATAATTTTTTAAAAACTTTTAATAAAAACAAATGATTTTTTTGATTTTCTATTCTGCCTACAATTCCTATTACATGCTCACCATTTATATCCAATTCATTTCTCACTTTTTTTCGTATTTGAGGTTCATAAGCAAATTTTGATGCATCTATTGCATTTTTTATAACTTCAAATTTGTTTTTTTTGAACATATATTTTCCTGCTGCAGTTGAACAAGCAAGACGTATATCTGTACATTTCTGTATTATCAAACTATTTATTTTTATTAAAATTTTTGTTATTTTTCCTTTGCCTTTCCAAACATTGTGGCTATGTGCAATCACTTTTTTTCCTAACATTTTTCCAAAAATACAAGCTTCTATAGAACTTAATGTATTTAAATTAACATGTACTATGTCATATTCTTTATGCTTTTTTAGCAGTTGATATAATTCTATACAATATTTTAATGGGTTCTTGCTTCTAGATGTTATTTTATATATCTGACTTCCATTACTTATTATTTCTTCTTCAAAGCAAATATTATTTTGCGTTTTTACAAAATCCATTTGAAATTCTTTTTTATTTAATTTGCGATAATAATTTATGATAAAATTTTCAATACCTCCTAAATTATTTGACATTCCAAAGCACAATATTTTCTTCATTTCGTTTCCTCTACTTTCTTTAAAGCATTTATATATATGTTTTGTAGTTTTATCGTCGAGTCTTTTATATCATATCCACTTTTCTTAATTTTTTCTAAGTTTGTTGACCTTTCAATATGACATTTATGGTTAATTTCTTTTCCCCAAACTTCTTTTGGTTTATCTAGCGAAATAAACTCTACATTACCAGTAACATTTACTTCATGTAGTACTGTATCTGAAGCTATACACTGTAAGCCATTTGCCTGCGCTTCTATAATTACCATCCCAAGTCCTTCAAAAATAGACGGAAAAACAAATATATCCATTGCGTTATAATAGTTTTGTATAACATTTGTGCTATTCATAATAATTACATTTTTTTCTATACCTAAAGTTTTTACTTTGTCTTGTATTTCTTCTCTTAGTTCGCCTTCTCCTATTAACAGCAATTTGGAATCTTTGTTAATGTTCTTATGGTATTCATTAAAAACATCCACCAAAAATTCATGGTTCTTCTGTTTTACAAACCTTCCTACATGTCCTATTAAAACTTCATTATCTTGTATTTTTAATTCGTTTCTTATTCTCTCTCTTATACTAACATCATAAGCAAATTTTTTTATATCAATTCCATTGTGCAATACTTTACACTTGTTTGAATTTGCTATCTTTTTTCCGAATAACCATTCATTAGCTTTTTGTGAACATCCTAGAAAATAATTTGCAATATATCTGATTTTAAATTGGAAGATTCTTTTTATAATCGCTCCAATCCCTTTCCCTGAAGATACACTGTGACTATGAGCAATAGTATATATTCCATATTTTTTAGCGATTTTTAAAATAATGCACGCTGTACTTCTTACATGACAATGTACAATATCATAATTATTATGTTCTTTGAAAAACTTATTCCATGCTTTTTTATATTGAAAGTGGTTATAAAACTTGTATCTTGGAATACTATAAATTTTCCCTCCGAGGGACAATATTTCACTATCATAACTGCACTTATCTGTTGTATGTTTTACAAATTCAAAATTAAATTTGCTTCTGTCGATGTTTCTGTACATATCCATTACTAAAGTTTCTGCTCCGCCTCTATTTAACTTGCCGAGTACTTGCAGTACATTTACTTTCTTATTCTCTATCTTTGTCTCCATTTTATTAGTCTCCTGTATGTAAATATTACTTTTATATTATCTACTTATTGCTACTTCTAGAATCTTATTGAATAACTTTTTAAATATATACTTCTTTTATATTTTCATTATGTCTAACATATTTTTGTTTATTATTTTTACGTCAAACTTTTCTTTACAATATTTATAACTTTCTTCTGCCATGTTTTCTAGTACTTCTCTGTGCTCGATCATATATATCATTTTTTCTGCTAAAATTTCTGAATTTTTTACTGGTATCATAAATCCATTTTTTCCGTCAATTACAGTCTCTCTACATCCTACATTATCTGTAGTAATTACTGGTCTCCCCATAGCTAATGCTTCTAATAATGTTCTTGGAACACCTTCTCTATAATAAGATGGTAAGACAAATACAGTACTTTGCTTTACAATTGCTGGAACATCTTCTGTTTGTTCTATATATTCTATAATTTTACTGTCTATATATTCTTTTTTTATGTCTTCCATTCTTATAAATGCATTCGAGTTTTCAGTAGAACCTACATATATAAATTTTGTTTCTGGATATTTTCCTTTTACTATTTTCGCAGCCTCGAAATATTCTCTAGTGCCTTTTGTTTTTAGCATTCTTGATACCATCAAAAAAACGTTTTCTTTAGGCAATTCTGTTTTACAAAATCTTTCCATATTTACACCAGAGCCATTAACAACATAACACTTTTCTTTTGATAAATATTTTCTTTCTATGCATTCTTCTAAATCGTCTTTATTTTGAAATATGACTTTTTCATTATATTTAAAAGCAATCTTATATGCCATTCCACACATGGTTCTAATTATTTTTGTTTTTAAACTGTTTGAATTATAAACTTGTCCTAATCCTGTAATTAGTGAATATACATGTTTTACTTTAGCTTTCTTAGCTGCTATTGAGCCAAATATAACCGGTTTTATTGTATAACTTAGTACTACATCCGGTTTTTCCTCTTTTAAAAATTTTTTTAAATTATTGTAATATTTAATATTCGAAATTATTCCTAAACTATTTTTATTTAGTGGTATTTCTTTAAATTTTACATTTAGTTCTTCAATTTTTTCTATGTTATCCTTGTTTGGACCTGTTACTATAACCTCATACCCTTTTTTTTGTATTTCTTTAATCAAATCTCCTCTGAAATTATAAACAGTTCTATTTTTAGGTGACAGTAAAACAAATTTCATATTAATGCTCCTTTTTCCAATTTGCTAAATTTTCTTTTATTACTCTAAACATTCTTTTGTTATTTCCTTCTGAAACAAAAGAATTATGAGGAGTTACTATTACATTATTAAAATCCCAAAGTTCACTATTTTCGTCTAATGGTTCTTTTTCAAATACATCTAGAATAACTCCTAAAAATTTATTTTTCTTTATCTCACTTATTAAATCTTCTTCTTTTATAATGCCTCCTCTTGAAATGTTTATCAATATAGAGTTTTCTTTCATTAATTTTATGTTCTCTTTATTTATCATATGTTGCGTTTTTTCGTTTAATGGTAGTGTAAGTATTATTATGTCTGATTTTGTTAATGCTTCATTCATTTTTTCCAAAGGATAGTATTTATCAATATAACTTTCCGTTGTTTTATATAAATCTACTGCTGATATATTTACTTCAAATGCTTTTAGTCTTTTGGCTATTTCCTTTCCAATACTTCCAGCGCCAATAATAACTGCTTTTTTTCCTGCCAACTCAAAAAGTTCTCTATTTTTTTCCCATAAATGTTCTTTTTGTTTTTCATAAAAGTATTTGCTATTTTTATATATTTCCAATATTTTCAAAATTGTCCATTCTGCCATTGGTATACTATAAACACCTTTTGCATTATAAAGTGCTAATTTATTTTCTTTTATATATTCTAATGGTACTCTATCAAGTCCAGCACTGGTTAATTGTATGCATTTTAAATTTTTAAATTTTTTTATGTCATGATACAGAAAAAATCCGTTACAAACAATTGCTTCAATTTCTTCTTCAAATTCGACTTTCTGTTTTTCGTCTTGCATATATAAGCATGTATAACCCATTTCTTCTAATTCTTTTATTTGTGCTTCTGTATACTTAAATGCTCCTGTTAGTAATAGTTTCATTTTTCCTTTTTCCTTTTATATTATTTATTTGTTTTGTTATTATTTCTACACTGATGTGCAATAATGTAGCTAGTATCAAGATTAATCCTGTTATTATAATCCAATTTATTGGGAAAGGCATTTTATCTGCTAACAAAGGTATAATTGGATATTGAACTAAGTATATTTCAAGAGTAATCTTTGCAATATATTCTATAATTTTCTTAAGTTTATTCGGCATTTTTTCTAATTTATAATCTATTCCTGCAAAACATTTTAATATATAATATAATGTAAATATTAGAATATACTGATTTGTTATTTGTAATATTGATATACTTTCTATTTTAGAAAAAATTAATTTTGATATAAAATATGTTAGCATGCTTATTAACAAAATAACCCAATTTATTTTATTATTTTTATTCATATATTTTTCTTTATTTATTCTAAAATAGGTACCTAAAAGCATCGCTTCGAAAAACAAAAAGCGAATCATTGGTTCTCGTACAACATCAATATGGTAGTAAGTTTTATTATAAAAGAATATATAAATTATTAATTGAATAATAAATGTTCCTATCATTAACTTTGGAATATTTTGGCGAAGTACTTCTATTTTTATTATTAAATAGTAAAATATATATAAAATAATAATAGAAGCTATAAAATGATAGTATGTTGGATAAATAAAATATTGTATTATATTCATTTTTTCAAGAGTATAAAAACCTATCAATAAATAAATAATTGTAATTATCCAAACTTTAGGGTATATTCTAATAATTCTTTTCTTATACCAATTTATAAAATTATCTTTAATATTATATAAGCAGAATCCTGATACTGCAAAAAATATGACATCACCTAGCAATCCTCCGATTAGCAATTAAGTCTGTTGGATATACTCCTACATAATGCGAATTTGTTATTATTACTGCTGCTAGTGCTCTTAAAACAGTTATATAAAAAATCATTTTTTCATCCTACTTTTTTACTAATATGCTTTCTAATATACTCTCTACTTCTTGTTTAACAGCATTTGTGTTTTGCTTAAATTGTTCTTCTGTATATGATTTTGCCTCACTCTCGACTTTTCTTATATCTTTTACACCTTTTTCAAAAATTTCTTCTATTTCTTTCGTGTTACTTATTTCTTTTGTATTGCAAAAAGATCTTGATAATATTACCATTGAAGAGCCAATTCTTACATGTTCTATAATAATATGTTCTGCTGGCAAAGTTCCGCTTCCTACTCTTGCAATTCCACCAAAACCATATAAAATATTTTTTTTACTAATTTTTTTGCAAATTTCTTCCACTGTTCCATTTGCAAGCAATTCAAACATAAAATTCATTTTATATCCTAGATGTAAATCATTTAATCCTATATGTATTTCATCAATTCCTTGGATTTCTAATATCTCATCTAAACTTTCTACAGCCTCTGGAGTTTCCAATAACAGACATGTTGTAGCTCTTTTATTAACTAATTCTATGAATTTTTTAACCTCAGCTGGTGTTTTGAAAAATGGGAGCATCACAATATCTGCTCCTTGTTTTATAACAGAGTCTATTTCATTTTTAGAATTTTCGTAAATAGGATTTACCCTAACTAATAATTCAGATTTTTTTAAAACCCTTTTAATTTTTTCAACATCTGTTATATTATGCTTTGAAATAACAGTATCCAAATGTCCTTGTCTTTCTTCTTTCCCATTAATTTCTAAATCAATAAAAATTCTATCTACTCCTGAGTTTTCTGCAATTCTAGCTATTTCTTCATTATTTGTTATGTACATTAATTTTAATTGCTTTTTATTAATTGTTTGAGATATATTTAAATTATCTTCCATTAATATCACCTTTTTAATCGTTTTTAAAAAAATTTTCAAATCAAGCCAAAAGCTCATATTTTCTACATATTCTACATCTAGCTCTATTCTTTTATGCCATTCAACATCTTTTCTTCCATTTATCTGCGCCCATCCAGTTACTCCTGGTCTTACATCAAATCGCTTCTTTTGATGTTTTGTATATTCTTCATATTTCCATGGATGATAAGTCAATACAGGCCTTGGCCCAATAATACTCATTTCACCCTTTATAATGTTGAATAATTGTGGTAATTCGTCAATACTTGTAGCTCTGATAATTTTTCCAACTTTAGTTACTCTAGCATCGTTTTTCCCTGAATATACGCCAGACCCCATTTTCTCAGCGCCAACTACCATTGATCTAAATTTATATATTTTAAATATTTTTCCATTTTTTCCAATTCTCTCCTGTAAAAAAAGAATTGGACCATTGGATTCTATCTTTATAGCTATAGCAACAAGCAGTAAAATCGGACTTAAAATTATAATTCCTATAATGGATAAAACAATATCGATTACTCTTTTAATAAATTTATATATCATGCTTCTTCCTCGCCATTCTTTCCATTAATTTTGTTATAAATATCATTATAATCATACCTGTTATAATTCCAGCTGTGTCAATACATACATCTCTTATTTCAGAGCTTCGTCCATCTACAAAGTATTGATGAAATTCATCTGTAATAGCGTAGCATGCTCCACTTAAGATTGTGTATATAACTTTTTTTGCATTTATACATTCTGTCGTGTTAAAAAAAGCATATAACAGCACTCCTCCAATAGTATAAATAGAATAATGTGCTAATTTTCTTATTGTAGGTTGCCAGTCTTCTATAATTTCTTCTTTTTCAGTTTCTTTCAAATCTTTCGTTTCTGGTAATGTATCTACAATTACTTTTAATGTTCTTCCACTAGTTTTACTTGAATCGTCTGCATCTTGTGCAGAAAAACAGAATATTACTGTCATCCAAATAATAATTAATATTATTAATATAATTTGTATTTTTTTCATACTATCCTCTAGCTTTATTTATCTTTCGGTTCGTGATAAGTTGGTACTACCTGTTTTATTGTTCGCTTTATAGTTTCCTTTGATATGTTTTCATCTTTTATTAGTTCTTTTAACATTTCTATTTTTTCTTCAATTTGTTTTTGAGAAATATCTAAAGGTTCTGCAACAAATATTTTATTATGTTTCGTGCTTTGCAATCCTTCCTCTGACATGAGTAATTCTTCATATAATTTTTCCCCCGGTCTTAATCCTGTGATTTTAATTGGCATGTCTACATTTGGTTCAAATCCAGATAATTTTATTAAGCTTTCTGCTAAATCATAGATTTTTACAGGTTCTCCCATGTCTAGTACAAATATTTCTCCACCATCTGCATATGCTGTTGCTTGTAATATCAAACTTACTGCTTCTGGAATTGTCATAAAAAATCGAGTAATTTCTCTATGTGTTACTGTTACTGGTCCTCCACTTGCAATTTGTTTTTTAAATAAAGGAACAACTGAACCATTACTTCCTAAAACATTCCCAAATCTAACAGCTACATATTCGGTGTTACTTACTCTGTTCTTAGCTTGCACAATCATTTCACACATTCTTTTTGTTGCTCCCATAATATTAGTAGGATTTACTGCTTTATCTGTAGATACTAGAGTAAATCTTTTTACATTGTGCTTATCACATAAATTCACAACATTATATGTACCAAAAATATTGTTTTTAATTGCTTCTAATGGGCTTGCTTCCATCAATGGAACATGTTTATGAGCCGCTGCATGGAATACAATATATGGTTTATATGTATCAAATACATTTTCTAACTTTGCTTTATCTCTAACACTTCCAACCAATGCAACTACAGAAATTTGTGGATAATTTGCTTTTAGTTCCATTTCTATGTTATACAAATTATTTTCATAAATATCAAAAATAACTAATTTAGCAGGATTATATTTTGCAATTTGTCTGCATAATTCTGACCCGATAGAGCCTCCTCCACCAGTAACTAAAATGATTTTATTTTCAATTAATTCTTTTATGTTTTTATTGTCTAATACAATAGGCTCTCTTCCTAAAATATCTTCTATTTCAACATCTCTTAAATTTTCTAATATCTTTTTATTTTTTATAATATCTTCTGTACTTGGAAGTATACGAATTTTAGCACCTGTGTTTTGGCATATGTGTATGATATCTTTCTTGTCTTCGTTTTTTATATTACTAATAGAAAAGAAAATAACATCAACTTTGCTCGCTTTACAAATTTCTAAAATCTTTTCTCTTCCACCTATTATTGGTATGCCGGATATAGCATAGTTCCACTTGCTTTTATCATCATCAATAATTCCAATAATATTATAAACATTTTTCATACTAGATTTAATAGATTTTATAATTTGGCTAGCGGCATTACCCCCACCAATAATTAATAAATTCTTTGCTTTCTCTACAGGTTCTTTTCCTTCTCTACTATTTGGTATTAAACTATTTAATAAAAATCTTATAACTAATCTATATGTAATAAACATGCCTGCAATAACAGTTGCTGCTAATAAATTCATTTTTACAGATAAAAGATTTAAATCAAATAGCATATTTATAGCTGAAACAAAAGCAGAAGACATAAGACAAATTAAAATATATCGAACGTAATCCCATCCAGTTTCATATTTTGTTATATTTTTGTAAGATTGGAATAAGTTCAAAAATATTTCATATGAAAATATAGAAATAAAAATTGTATTAATAATTCTCTCTTTCAAAATCGCTGAGTTAATATAAAATATATCATAAACTAAAAAAGATGTTAAATAATAGGCTATACCTATTATAATTATATCTATTAACATTAATAAAATTTTTGTATGTCCTTTTAAGATTTTCATGACTATCCCCTTAATTCTATTTTCTTTTAATATTTTACATTTTTTTATCATATTTTACAAGTATTTTAGTACAAGTTTTATAATAACTTCTTAAGAATTATTTTACAGGCTTTACATTTTTTAGTTTTTTTGGTATGATAACAATGTTTAGGAGGATTATTATGAGTAGTAAAAAGCTATTAGATAATAAATTTTATAAAATTATTTTGTACTTTTTTATCTATGCTTTCCTAGGCTGGGCATTAGAGACTTTATATGCTATTTATGATGTTGGCTATTTTTATAAACGTGGTTTCCTATATGGACCTATTTGCCCTATTTATGGCTATGGTGCTATTATTCTAATTCTTTTCTTTTCTAATTATAAAAAGAACAGCTTTAAATTATTTATATATGCAGGTTTCATTTTTTCCGCTTTTGAGTATTTTGTAAGTTATTTTTTAGACGCCTGTTTTAAAATTAAGTGTTGGGATTATTCAAATAAATTTTTTAATTTAAATGGTAGAATTAGTATTTTCTTTTCTATCATTTGGGGAATAATTGCAATTTTATTTGTAAATAAAGTACATCCTTTTATAGAAAAAAATGTGAATAAAATTTTAGATTACATTCCAATAAAATTGCAAAATCTCTTACTATATACCTTTGTATTCATTTTTATTACAGATACCATACTTTCTTGTATAAAATATTTGAATTTAGGTTAAAAAAATAAAACAAGTTGTAACTTGTTTTATTTTTTTACTATACTAACAGCAAGTCCGTCTCCTACTTCTAAAATTTCTGTTTGTAAATTTTCGTTTTCTTGTACTTCCTTTAAGTACTCTCGTAAATGCGTTACTGCTGTTCTTTGTTTATGTTTGTTATAGTTTCCTAAAACATATCCTTTATATAAAATATTATCCGCTAATATTATTGTTCCTGTCTTAGACAATCGAATTGCTTCTCTTAAGAAAATAGGATATTTCCCTTTTGCAGCATCTATGAAAATAATATCATATTTTTTATTTATAGTTGGAAGTATATCCACAGCATTCCCTAAATAAACATTGATTTTATTTTCTACTTCTGCTTTTTTAAAGTTTTCTTTTGCTATAAAATATCTTTGTTCGTCAATTTCAATAGTATCTATTTTACCATTTTCTTCTATTAGCTCTGAAAAACAAATGGCTGAATATCCGACTGCTGTTCCTATTTCTAATATACTTTTAATCTGTTTATTTTTTAGGTACTTTTTTATAGCATCTAATGTTTCATCCATTAGAATTGGTATATGATCTTCTAGTGCTTTTTCTTTTATTTTTTGTAGTTCTTTTTTGTTCATTCTTTTGCTTCCTTTCGGATAATTCTTTAATTGGTAGGTGGATAACTATCAAAATATAAATCAACATTTTAGAATTTTCATTTACAATTATGACACTTTTTTGGCATATTATTTATAGTTTTGTTAGCTTTTTCTATTTTCTTGCTTCTCTTTCTCGTGTTTTACTATCTAAGGTTTTCTTTCTTAATCTTATATTTTTCGGTGTTACCTCTACAAGTTCATCTTCTCCTATAAATTCAATAGCTTTTTCTAATGTAAATTCAATTGGTGGTACTAGATGTAATGCATCATCTGAGCCAGAAGCTCTTGTGTTTGTCAAATGTTTTTCTTTGCAAACATTAATTGCAATATCTTCCCCTCTAGAATTTAATCCTATAATCATTCCCTCATATACTTCAGTTCCTGGTCCTATAAATAAGTCTCCTCTTTCTTGTGCATTATATAGTCCATATGTAGTAGAAATCCCTTTTTCAAATGCAATCAGAGTTCCTCTTGTTCTAGTTGGAATTTCTCCTTTAAATTCTTCATATCCACAGAATACATGATTAATTGTTCCTTCACCTCTAGTATCGGTCATGAATTCGCTTCTATAACCAATTAAACCTCTTGATGGTATTTTAAATTGAATTGTTGTTCTTCCATCCTCTTCTGGCACCATATCTTGCATTTCTGCTTTTCTTTTTCCTAATTTTTCTATTACATTTCCAATAACATCCTCTGGTACATTTACTACCAATGTCTCCATAGGTTCACATTTTTTTCCATCTATTTCTTTATAAATAACTCTTGGTCTTGATACAAGCAATTCATATCCTTCTCTTCTCATTGTTTCAATAAGTACTGATAAATGTAGTTCCCCACGTCCAGACACTTCAAAAGAATCTGCCGATTCTGTATCTTTTACTCGCAAACTCACATTTCTTTCCAATTCTTTATATAGTCTGTCGCGAATATGGCGAGAAGTAATAAATTGTCCTTCTTTTCCTGCAAAAGGTCCATTATTTACACTGAATGTCATAGATACAGTTGGTTCATCTATATTCACAAAATCTATTTTTTCTGGATTATTAATATCACATATAGTATCACCAATGTTTATATTTGTAATTCCTGCAATTTCTACGATATCTCCTGCTAATGCTTCATCTACTTCTTCGTTTTTTAGTCCTACATAAGTATACATTTTTACAATTCTTCCGGTTTCATTCTTATCGTTTTTACATATTACAACAGGTTGTCCTGTTTTTAAAGTTCCTCTTTCTATTCTTCCTACTGCAATTCTTCCTACATAATCATTATAGTCAATATTAGATACCAACATTTGACATGGTCCATCAATTTCACATGCTGGTGGTTCTACGTAATTTACAATAGTATCGAATAGACATTTTAAGTTCGTTCCTTGTTCTTCTAATTTTAGAGTAGCCGTTCCTTGTTTTCCAGATGCGTAAATTACTGGGAAATCCAATTGTTCATCATTTGCTCCTAATTCTATAAACAATTCTAAAACTTCATCTACTACTTTTAGAGGTCTCGCTCCTGGTCTATCAATTTTATTAATAACTACAATTGGTTTTAAATTTAATGCTAAAGATTTTTTTAATACTTCTCTAGTTTGTGGCATTGCTCCTTCAAACGCATCTACTAATAGAACAACACCGTCTACCATTTTTAAAACTCTTTCTACTTCTCCTCCAAAATCTGCATGTCCTGGAGTATCTACAATATTTATTTTAATATCTCCATATTGTACAGAAGTGTTTTTAGAAAGAATTGTAATTCCTCTTTCCTTTTCTAAATCATTTGAATCCATAACTCTTTCTTCTACTTGTTCATTCGCCCTAAAAACGCCACTTTGTTTAAGCATAGCGTCTACTAGAGTAGTTTTTCCATGATCAACATGTGCTATAATTGCTACATTTCTTATCTTTTCATTCTTCATATTTTTCATTCCTTCCTCAAGGAATCTGCTTGGTAAAAAATATATGATATTTTCCAGCTATTCCCCTTTTACTTGTTAATAGACGGGATATCCCGTCTATTTTTAGTCTCATAAAGATTTTTTTATTATACACCTTTTTGTAGTTTTTGTCAAATTATCTTACATAATTTGCAGTGAAATTGAAGCCTGTTATTTTGCTACTGCTTGTCTCTTAATTTTACAATTTCATCCATAAGTTCTTTAGTTAATTTGTCTGCTAATTCTTTTGTTTGTTCTTCTTCTTTATATTTATCATAATAAATTGGTTCTCCATAATTTAATGTAATTTTACAAAATGGTTTATAACTTCCAGATATACCTGCTGGTATAATTGGGACCCCTGCTTTCATAGCAATTAACACAGCTCCGTTTTTTACTTTTTTCCCTTTTTCTAAACCATTTCTTGTTCCTTCTGGAAAAATTCCTAAAATTTCTTTTCTTTTTAATATTCTAAGAGATGTTTTAATTGCTTCAAGGTCCTTTCCGTCTCTCTTTACGGGAAATATATCAAATATTTTAGCTAACCATCGTAAAATAGGATTTTTAAATAATTCTTCTTTTGCCATATATTTTACAACACGCTTATTAGTTAACAGAATAACAGCTGGATCTAAAGCATGAATGTGGTTAGCAGCTATAATACAGCCTCCTTCTTTTAGTACATTTTCTTTTCCTGTTATTTTTACTCTATATACAATTTTAAGCAATATATGTAAAAATCCTTTTATTATTCTTCTTTTCATGTTCTCCTCCTTGGCATAGTTTATTTTATAAAGTTATATTTTTTTCAATGATTTTTTCTATTTTTTCCACTACTTGATTAATAGATTGTCCAGTTGTATCTACAACAATAGCATCTTCCGCTATTTTTAACGCTCCTATTTCTTTGTGAGTATCATTATAGTCTCTTATTTTTATGTTTTCTTCTATCTCGCTTTTAGTAATTATTACTCCTTTTTCTTGCATTTCCTTATATCTTCTTTTTACACGTTCTTCTAAAGTTGCGTCTAAATATATCTTTACATCTGCTTTTGGAAAAACATAAGTTCCAATATCTCTTCCCTCCATAATAACATTCTTGCCTTCTGCCATTTTGCGTTGTAATTCTACCATTTTGTATCTTACTTCTTTTATACTTGATACCTGTGACACAATTTGACTTACTTCTTTTTCTCGTATTTGCCTTGTAACATTCTCACCATTTAAATATATTTGTTGTTTTTCATCCATTTGAATTTGAATTTTTTTTGTTAAATTTATTATTTTTTCTTGTTCTTCTAATTTTATCCCTTCCCTTAGTGTTGCCAGTGCAACACATCGATAAGTCGCTCCTGTATCAATATTCACTAGTCCTAGTCTTTGTGCTAAAATTTGTGTTATAGTTCCCTTGCCTGCACCTGCTGGTCCATCTATTGCAACTACAAATGGCATATAAATTCCTTCTTTCTTTTTTACTTTTCTGATACATGTATTTCTTTTGCAAGCATATCGATATTTGCTACATTCATAGCAGTCAAATTTTCAATTTCATGCTTACATTTATGCTTGAATTGTTCTAATACTTCTATTACATTATATCCATACTGAACTGAAACTTCCATATAAATGTTCATGCCTCCTATTGAATTTTCTGTTCTAACTTTTAGAACTCTATAAATAGCTGGTGTTTTTTTACACAAATATTCTATAATCTGTCTAAATACTGTGTCTGATATTGTAAAATTACCCAAATAACTAAAAGTTGGTCTTATAATAGATTTCTCAGCCATATATGGTTTTGCGTTCTTTCCTTTTGATTTAAAAATTTGAAGAGGATCTAATAAGTATCCTGAAAAATCTTTTTTTATCTCAAAAGTTGGTACAGGGATAACATGTTTTCCTTCTGTTTGTCTAATTCTCTTTGCTGTTTCCATCTCTTCTTCTGTTGCTACATCTTGAATATAAACGGTTTCTAAAATTGGTCCTATTCCTAAGTTTTCTGCTATTTTTTGTACCATATTATCAGATGTTCCTAAAATGAGTATTTTATCTGGCTTATATTTCTTTATTATTTTTTTAAATTCTATTTGTTGCTCCGGCTTTGAAAATAATGCGTGTTTTACAGTTTCTATTTTAGTTGGTGCTTTTTTAGCCGAAGTGCCAGCTATTACTTCATTATCCTTAATCAGTAAGCCATCATCGATAATATAATTAATTTCTTTTTCATTTGCTACCATTTGTGCACGGTAGCTCTTACCTGTTCCGAGATGGACCTACAAAAGCATAAGCTTTTATTTTATTCTCAAAAATCATGTTTTTCATCCTTCCTAGTTTTTACTATTATATAATAAAAAATATTAAAAATGCAATGTATAAATATAAAAACTACTCAAATAATAAAAGACTTTGCAATATTTCTATGTTTAGAAACATTACAAAGTCTTTTGCTTTAAATTCTTATTTAAGTCCATATTTTATTTTGAATTTTTCTGCTCTTCCGCCTGTTTTGTTTTGTTTTAAGTTTCCTGTCCAATATGGATGGCATTTTGAGCAAACATCTACTTTTAAATCTTTTTTAGTAGAGTTAGTTTTCATTACATTACCACAAGCACATATAATTGTGGCTTCATTATATTCTGGATGTATTCCTTCTTTCACAACTATTCACCTCTTCTTATTTCTATTATAAAATTTGCTGTTTATTATATTACCATATTTTTTTAGGTTTTGCAACTGTTTTTTCATTCTTTTTCTTCTTCTATTGTTTTTATGTATTCAGCAGATGTTTCTATTTCTTTATCAAAAGATTGCTTACTTACTAATTTATTTACAATATTAAATAAGCATGCAATAATTAAAATTGCAAGTAATACTTTTTTCCAAATTTTCGCTATCATATTTTTACCTCACTTTTTAGTTTGTGAAAACGACTTTTTCGTAAGTATTAAATCATTCTTTTGCAAATTACTTTGCATGATTAATCTCTATTTATTAATTATACTATAAAATATTTTTTTGTCAATATATGCATAATATTAATAATTCTGCAAAAACTACTGGTATTATGAAAAAGATTGTTTTTATTTTAATTTTATGTACATTTTTTCTTACAGGATGTCAAAATAATAATCCAGAAAATAATTCACAAGTTAATACATCTAGGACACTAGCAAAAGGGAATGTGAGTAACAATGATTTTATAATAAGTAACTCAAAGTCTTCTAAACCTGTTATCGAAACAGAGTTAGGATCTTTCAGTAGCACAATTTATGATAAAACAGAAAGCAGAATTAATAATATTAAAGTAGCTTGCAATACTTTAAATGGTACTATAGTTCCTGCTGGAAAAACGTTTTCTTTTTGTGATACTCTAGGGGAAGCTACTCCTGAAGCTGGTTATTTACCGGCTTCAATTTATGATGAAAATGGTAAGATCTTTGAGGATTATGGTGGACGGGAAGTGTCAAATTAGTAGCACTTTATACTGTGTTATCAAAAATTTACCAGGTATCACCGTTACTGAAAGGCATTCACATAGCAAACGAGTTTACTATGTGCCAGAAGGTTATGATGCTGCAGTTTCATATGGAAGTGTGGATTTAAAGTTTCGAAACGATTTAGATACAGATGTTCGAATCGATTGTAGCTGTGACGAAAATACAGTCCTTGTTCGTTTAATAAAACTTTCTTAAGTTTTTATTCTAAATTCTTTTTCATTGAATATTTTATACTATATTAAACTCTTAAATTAAGGTTTTAGTGTGAAATATAATTAATTATGGAAAGGAATGATTATTTATATGTTATTTCTGAAAAAAACATGGATTGTTTTATTAACTATATTTTTTCTTTTTTCAAATTTGTGTATTTTTGCAACAGATGCACAATATGTTTGGTCTAATAGTGTAGAAACTTCTTCTACTACCTCTAATAGTGTTTCATCTACTATAGCTGAACAAAATAGTGGAAATTTTCTAAACATTGAATCTGGTGGAGCAATATTAATGGAGCAATCCACTGGTAAAATACTATATGAGCACAACATTCACGAAAAGTTACGTCCTGCTTCTGTTACAAAAATTATGAGTATCTTACTTATTATGGAAGCTCTGGATAGTGGAAAAATTACTTTAGATGATCAGGTACCTTGTAGCGAAAATGCTAGTTCTATGGGTGGATCTCAAATTTGGCTTAATGAAACAGAACAATTAACCGTACATGAAATGTTAAAAGCCATTTGTGTAGTTTCTGCTAATGATTGTACAGTAGCAATGGCTGAATTTTTAGCTGGTACTCAAGAAGCTTTTGTTATGCAAATGAATGCTCGCGCTAAAGAATTAGGTATGAATGATACTACCTTCAAGAATTGTCATGGAATTGATGAAGATGGGCATGTGACTTCACCTTATGACATTGCTCTTATGTCTCGTGAGTTAATGATGAATCATCCTAAAATTACAGAATATACTACAATTTGGATGGATAGTTTACGTGATGGTAAATCCGAACTTGTTAACACAAATAAATTAATTCGAAATTATACTGGAGCAACCGGATTAAAGACTGGTTCAACTTCTGTAGCATTATATAATCTTTCAGCTACTGCTACTAGAAATAATCTTTCTTTAATTGCTGTTGTTATGAAAGCTCCTTCTAC
>CALXJM010000020.1 GCA_944388625.1 uncultured Clostridia bacterium | reverse complement strand
CTTTTTTTAATCAAACATTAGGAATGACACACTATCAAGAAACAGATTTTGTAACTGGACTAGTAACAGCTAGTGCATTAAATGTAAGGGCAGGACCAGGCAAAACATACAAATCAATAGGATTGGTATATAAAAACGAATACATAAGAGTGTTTGCAAGAATTGGCAACTGGTATGTTATACAAACAGATCAAGACTTAATTGGTGCTGTAAGCGTAGATTATGTAAAACCAATTTACCCAAGTGGAAATACCAATACAAATAATAGTTCTGGAGCTAATCAAGAAACTTCAGACAAACACGGTAGTACAGAACTTACACAAGATGAAAAAGAAGTATTTGATTTAATTAATCAGCAAAGAACATCAGCAGGATTATCTGCATTAGTAATTGATGATGAACTACAAAATGTAGCACGAATTAAAGCAAAAGATATGGTAGACAGTTCTTATTTTTCTCATACATCACCAACATATGGTTCACCATTTGATATGATAAAAAGTTTTGGAATTACTTATAAAACTGCAGGTGAAAATATTGCAGGGAATAGCAGTAATCAAGGAGCTGTAAATGCATGGATGAATTCAGACGGGCATAAAGCTAATATTCTAAATAATGCCTATAATTATACAGGAATTGCAGTAGTAAGTAGTCCAAAGTATGGAAAAATTTATGTACAAATGTTTATGGGGAAATAAAGTAAGTAATAAAAAAATCCTTTAGCCATATAATATAAAAGGTGATTTAAATGGTAAAAAGGATAATGATAATTGTGCTTTTAATAATTATATTGAGTAAATCTGTAATTTTAGCAGATGATGAAATAGAAGAAGAAATTATAAATTTAGAGGAAATTATACAAGCTTCTACTGAAAATGTAGAAGAGCCAATTCTTAATTCAAGGGCAGGTATTATATATGAGAGAAAAACAGGACTAATACTTTTTGGAAAAAATGAAAACGAAAAAAGAGCGATGGCATCTACAACTAAAATTATGACGGCTATTGTTGTACTTGAAAATGCAAACTTAAGTGAAGTAATAGAAATATCTAGAAAGGCAGCAGGAACAGGAGGTTCAAGACTTGGCTTAAGTGCAGGAGACAAGATAAGTATCAATGATTTATTATATGGACTTATGCTATGTTCAGGGAATGATGCTGCAGTAGCTCTAGCTGAAAATATAGGAGGCAGTATAGAAGGATTTGCTGAAAAAATGAACCAAAAAGCCGAAAAATTAGGATTAAAAGATACACATTTTGTTACTCCACATGGATTGGATGAAGAACAACATTATACTACTGCTTATGAACTTGCAAAACTTACAGATTATGCTTTGAAAATAGAAAAATTTGCACAAATAGTAGGTACGAAAAATACAACAATTACAATAAATGGAAAGTTAAAGCAAATACATAATACTAATGAACTTCTTGGATACTTAGATGGAGTTTATGGAGTAAAAACAGGATTTACTAATGGAGCAAATAGGTGTTTAGTAACATCTGCTAAAAGAGATGACATGGATATTATATGTATTGCTCTAGGGGCAGACACAAAAAAATTTAGAACAACAGATAGTATAAAAATGATTGAATATGCTTTTAAAACATATCAAATGGTAAATGTAGAGGAAATTGTAAAACAGAACGTATCAAATTGGATTGCAGAAAATCATATTAGAGTAGAAAAAGGAAAAGAAAGCGAAATAAAAATATGTTTAGATTCAATTCCATATAAAGAATATCCAATAAAAAAGTGGGAAGCGGAAGACATTTATATACAAGTTGAAAGTGTAAGTGAGGTAAAAGCACCCATAGAAGAAGGCGGAAAAATTGGAAGTATTACTGTATTAAATGAAAATAATATTTTATTTGTAGTTGATTTATTAGTAGAAAAAACTGTTGAAAAAAAGCAAGTACAAGATTATTTTTTTCAGATGCTGTCTAATATGTGTCTTTTTTATGAATTTATGTAAAAATATTGCTATTTTGTAGTTTGTTTGGTATAATCTAAAACATAAACAACAAAATAGGAGTGAAAAAAATGTCAAAAAATAAGACAAATGACGGAAATACCAAAGAAAAAGAAACAAGGAAAAAAAAGCAGAAGATAGAAGAAGAAAAACCCAAAAAGAAGCGAAGAATTGGACTAAAAATATTTTTATTTATACTAGTTATTTTATGTATAGGAGCAGGGGTATTTGCCTATAAAGTAAATAAAAATGGTGGAGGATTATCAGGAATTATTGCAACTACATTAGGACATGATGAAGAAACATATAAAAATTTACCAACAATATATTGTGTATTATTTGGAAAAAGCCAGGCATTAACAGATACAATAATGGTAGCTGGATATAATCCAAAAACACAGGAAGCATCATTGCTATCTATTCCAAGAGATACTTATACAGGAAGTAGCATAAGTAATGCATCAGCTTATTATAAAATTAATGCACG
The DNA here is from genome assembly GCA_944388625.1 of uncultured Clostridia bacterium. GTDB lineage: Bacteria > Bacillota > Clostridia > TANB77 > CAG-508 > CALXJM01. The sequence continues at coordinate 18,180 of CALXJM010000020.1, read as the reverse complement.
TTATCAATCTTCACCAGAAGAAGCTGTAAGAGCAATATCAAGGATAACGGGGCTAGACTTACAGTACTATCTTACAGTGGATACTGAAGCTCTAGTAGAATTGGTAGATGCTATTGGTGGGGTCTGGTTTGATGTTCCAATTAATATGAAATATGATGATGCTTCACAAGATTTACACATTAACTTAAAAGCTGGATATCAGAAACTAGATGGTGACAAAGCAGAACAAGTTGTAAGATTTAGACATAATAATAATGGTACTACATACCCTTCGGAGTATGGACAAGAAGATATTGGTAGAATGAAAACACAAAGAGCTTTTTTAACAGCAGTAGCTCAACAAACATTAAAAGTAGAGAATATACTTAAAATAGGAGAATTTTTAGACATTGCAAAAAATAATGTAGAAACAAATTTAGATTTCAATACAATTAAAGATTATATTCCTTACATGGTTGCATTTGATACAGCAAATTTAAAAACAGAAACATTGCCGGGAGAGTCTAGGCTTGCAAATGGAGTGTGGATTTATGTAGCAAATACAACTCAAACTAAGAAAATAGTAGAAGAAATGTTTGCACTAAAAACGGAAAGTAATGGAATTACAGTACAAATTTTAAATGGTACTGGAGACAGTGAAAAATTAGCAGCTTTAGAAGAGTTATTAGAAACTAGTGGATATAAAATTGAAAAAACTTCTACAACAACACAAACAAGTAAAACAACTATTATTAATCGAACTGAACAAAGTGAAGAAACAAGCCAAAATTTGAAACAAGCTATAGGAATAGGAACAATCACAGCAGGTGAAGATAATGCAGATGTAGACTATACAATTATACTAGGAAAAGATTTTGAGTAAAAGAAAATTAAATAAGGGGCACAAATAAGATATTTTATCTTATTTATGCCTCTTTATTTTGTATTGAAAAGTTTAAGCTAAATTTATAAGAAAAGTCCTCTAATTATATTTAAAATTCCTTCCCAAAAAGATAATGGTTCTACATTGCTACCTGCAATTAAATTAGTACTATATTCTGCATCAGAAACAGAATAATAAACTTTTCCTACTATATCTCCTGCTTTTATAGGTGCTTTTAAATCTTTATTTAAAACTATTGTTGGAGAAGGAATAGAATTTATATCACTTTTATTCATTAAGACAGAAATTGTATTTTCACAATAAAGATTTAAATTTTTTGTATTCTCTGTTGCATTTGATATTTGTATAGAACTTATTGGAACTGATATATCTTGAAGTTCTTTATATTCATAATTTGTATAAGCAAAATCAAATAAAGCAATAGTATCTACATATTTTAAATCACTTGTTTCACTTCCTAAAACAACACTAATGATTTCAAGATTATCCTTTTTACTGCTAGCCACTAAGCATTCTTTTGCATTCCCCGTAAACCCTGTTTTTATTCCATTAGCATTAGAATAAAAGAAAGATGTTTTATCAGATGAATCTGGCAAACGTAATAATTCATTTGTCGTTTTATAAGTTCTAGTTCTTGCTGTTTTATTAGTAGGTGGCAAGGTATATGTTGATTTTGCAACAATGTTTCTAAAAACTTCATTTTGCATAGCATATTTTGAAATTAATGACAAGTCATAGGCTGTAGTATAATGATTTTCATTATGTAATCCATAAGGATTTACAAAATTACTGTTTTGACAGCCTAAAAGAGATGCTTTTTCATTCATAAGTATAGAAAAATTATCAACACTTCCAGAAACATGTTCTGCCAAAGCATTTCCTGCAATATTACTAGAAGATATTAACAGAAGATTAAGGAGTTGCTCTACTGTAAGTTCTTCACCTACTTCTAATGTTAAGCCAGCATAACTAGCAGGAATAGAGTTAACAGCATAATCACTAATAGTTACAATATCTTCTAAGGGACAATTTTCTAAAACAACGATTGCTGTTAAAATCTTTGTAGTACTTGCTGGATACACTTTTTCATAAGCATTCTTTTCATAAAGAATTTTGCCAGAATTAGAATCAACTAAAATAGCTGCATGAGAAGAGATTTCTACATTTTGAGAAGCACTCATGGAAGGAGCTTCTACATCTTGTGCATAACACAAAGCAGAAGAGAAAAAAATTAGTAACAAAATGGTAATACATAAAAAATTCTTTTTCATAAAGACCTCCTTCTAAATAATTGGTATTTAAAATATAAATACAAGCATTATTAATATATGTAAATACTATAACGTAAATTACAATAATTTTCAATAGAAAGGAAGAAAACAATGGAATTAATAAAAAATAAAAAATTTCAAATAGGCATAGGAATTTTAGTTTTAATTATTATTTTTATAATTTATATAATTATGAACTCAAAAATAGAAGAAAACACAATAATAATAGAAGAAGATACTAAAACAACAGAAGAAGAGGAACCTTCAGCAAAAATAAAAGTACATATAGCAGGATATGTATTAAATGAAGGAATAATAGAATTAGAAGAGGGAGCTAGAATACAAGATGCAATAGAAGCAGCAGGAGGTTTAACAGAAGATGCAGACATCGAAAAAGTTAATCTGGCTTATAAAATAGAAGATGGGCAAAAAATATACATTCCAAATAAGCAAGAAGCTCAAGAAGAAGATATTATAATTGTTAAAAACGAGAATGGAGAAGGGATTATTTCTGGAGAAGAACAATCAGAAAAAGTAAATATCAATACAGCAAATCAAACAGAATTAGAAACTTTACCAGGAATTGGACCATCAACAGCACTTAAAATTATAGAATATAGAGAATTAAATGGAAAATTTAGAGATATAGAAGAATTAAAAAATGTACCAGGAATAGGAGAAGCAAAATTTAAAAATATAGAAAATGCGGTAACTATATAATAGAAGCTCGATATTGCAAGCAAGAAGGAGATATAGTATAATAAACATAAATAGCTATAAATTAAGAAAATATTAATAAAAAATTACTTTTTTATTAATATTTTTATGCTAATATTATAGCAAGGTAAACGAATTTTGGAAGGAAGAAAAAAATGAAAAAAGAACAAATTTTAAAAATAGTATCACTTATTTTAGTTATTGGATTACTTATATTTCTGGCTATAGAAGTTGCACCATTATTTAAAAATATAGCTACAGAACAAGGAAGAATAGAATTTAAAGAAGAAATTGAAAACATGGGTATAAAAGGAATTTTTATTATCATTGGATTAATGATAGCACAAATTTTTCTAGTGGTATTACCAGGGGAACCAGTAGAAATTTTGGCTGGAATGTGTTATGGACCAATAGGAGGATTAATTATTATACTTATAGGTTCATTTGTTACAACTGTTCTTATTTTCTTTTTAGTAAGAAAATTTGGAAGAAACTTTTTATATAGTTTTATTTCAAAAGAGAAAATAGAAAAACTAGAGAAGAGTAAATTATTTTCAGACCACAAAAAAATAGATATTATATTTTTCATTTTATTTTTTATTCCAGGAACACCTAAAGACTTGTTCGTGTATATTGGTGGATTGCTTCCAGTAAAACCAATTAGATTTTTATGTATTGCCACATTTGCAAGAATTCCGTCTGTTATATCTTCTACTATAGCAGGTAGTAATATTATAGATGGAAACTGGATGTTTATTGCATTTGTATATTTTATTAGCTTTGCTTTATCTGGAATTATAATTTATTTAGTTAATAAAAAAGACAAGAGGATTATGGAAGCAGTAAAATAAGGGGGACTTAAACAATGTACAATATTCTGGTATGTGATGACGAAAAAGAAATTGTAAATGCTATAGAAATCTATTTAAAAAAAGAAGGTTATAAGGTTTTTAAAGCATTTAATGGAAATGAATGTATAAAAATTGTAAAAGAAAATCCGATTCATTTGATTATTTTGGATATTATGATGCCTAGAAAAGATGGAATAGAAACTTTAAATGAATTAAGGCAAACTGAAAGTATTCCAATTATTATGCTATCTGCCAAATCCGAAGATAATGATAAAATCGAAGGATTGAATTTAGGAGCAGATGATTATATTACAAAACCATTTAATCCATTAGAGTTAATAGCAAGAGTAAACTCAGGAATTAGACGATATGTAAAATTAGGTGCTATTGAACAACGAGAAAATGAAAATATATATCAAGCAGGTGGGTTAGAAATTGATGATAATACTAAAAAAGTAACAGTAGACGAAAAGGAAATAAAATTAACTCCAACGGAATATAACATATTAAAATTTTTAACGAAAAACAAGGGTAAAGTTTTTTCCATTGAACAAATTTATGAAAATGTTTGGGAAGATGAAGCATATGGTGCAGATAATATAATTGCAGTTCATATTAGACACATAAGAGAAAAGATAGAAATTAATCCTAAAGAACCAAAGTATTTAAAAGTAATTTGGGGGATTGGATATAAAATAGAAAATGATAAAAAGTGACAATCTTTTATATAAGAATTTGTCACAGAAAGGAAGGATACAGCATGGACTTAAAAAAATCATTTTTTTTAAAATCAATTTGCTATATTATGATACCTATTTTAATAGTTATTTTGTGTATTAGCATATTTTACATTGCTTACAGTGCAGAAAATATGGAAGAGATGACAAAAGAAAGCTATTATGACACACAATTTTTTTCAGGAAATTATTATGCAGAAATTTTGAACCAAATACAAGGAGTACAAGGAGAGCTAAGTATAGAGAAAACTTATATAGAAGAAACTGAACTAGAGAATGCAGAACGAATAGAAAATGAATATACAACAGTAGAAAGATATAATTCTCATATATCTACTGAAGATTCATTTGTATTTAATAAGGTGGAAGTGGAAGAAAACACAATTTATTTTCAAGAAAATTCGAATAGCTTTATTAATTATCTTATTATAGATTTAGAAAAAGGCTTTGCTTATACAAATGTACCATATACTCAAGAGAATAATTCTATAGAAAAGATAAAAAACAATATTGGAAAAAACATAAAGTATTGGAATTTTGAAAAGGATAATAATAAAATTACAAGCAATATTGAAAACATTGACGAAAATCATATTAACCAATCTCGCATTCTCTATAGATGGTTAACAGAAAAACGGTAATATTAATATTTATACGAGCTTAAGTGAAAACATTAGTAGAACTAGCTCTTATTTTTTTGAAGAGCAAATGATATTTGAACTAGCTAAATCTATACAAAGTTATCCACATATAGCAATTATTATTTCATGTACTATTGGGCTTATTAGTATTTGTCTATATTTAGCTGTTTCTATAGGATATAAAAAAAATGAAGAAGGAATTTATTTAAACTGGTTTGATAAACTACCATTAGAAATTATTGGAATAGGAATTATTACAGTTTTATTAATACTTATAACAATGCTTTCAGAAATGCAATATAGTGTTTATTACCGATATGAGCTAATCATATGCTATATTATTACACTACTTTTGGCTTATGCTTTTTTAGCTATACGGAGTTAATACAGTTATTAAAAGACTAAAAGCGAGAACTTTACTAAAAAACACAGTTATGTATAAAACATATCAATGGATAAAAAAATATACAAAAAAATTTTACCATGTTTTATTTGATAATGTAAAATTAACTTTAAAGTGGTCAATTTTTTATGGAGCATTTGTATTTTTACTTATGTTATTTTTCGTAGGAATACATGGAGGAGAAACGTTTTTTGTATTACTAAGTTTAGTAATGATAGGTGTAGTATTTTTTATTACTTTAAATAGAATTAGAGAATATGAAATTATACAAAGAAGTTTAGAAGCTCTATACAAAAATGGAGAAAAAATTTACTTGGAAGAAGAAAAATTTAAAAAACCATTAAAAGATACTGCAAAATATGTAAATAACATAGCAGATGGATTTGAAAATGCTATTGAAGAAGGAATTAAAAGCGAAAGACTAAAAACAGAACTGATTACTAATGTATCTCATGATATAAAAACACCATTGACTTCAATTATTAATTATGTAGGTTTATTAAAACAAGAGAAATTACAAAACGAAAAAGCAAAAGAATATGTAGAGATACTAGATAGTAAATCTCAAAGACTAAAGAAATTAATAGAAGATTTAGTAGAAGCATCTAAAGCATCTTCAGGAAATATTAAATTAGATAGAAAAAAGATTGTAGTAGGAGAACTATTAAAACAAGCGACTGGAGAGTTTGAAGAAAAATTTAAAGAAAAAAATTTGGAAATTATTATGAATTTACCAGAAGAAGAAGTAAGCATATATGCAGACAGCAGGTATATGTATCGTATTATAGAAAACTTATTTGTAAATGTATCAAAATATGCTCAAAGCCATTCTAGAGTTTATGTTGATGTAACTCTAGAAGGAGTGCAAGTAAAAATAAGTATTAAAAATATTTCAGAAGAAAGATTGAATATTCCAGCAGAAGAATTAATGCAGCGTTTTGTACGTGGAGATAGATCAAGAACTACAGAAGGAAGTGGTCTAGGTATATCCATAGCCAAAAGCTTAACAGAGCTACAAAAAGGGCAATTTATTTTGAATATAGATGGAGATTTGTTTAAAGTAGAGCTAATTTTTGAAAAGCTTTAAAAATAATTATTTCTGCTCAGACAATATTTGCTTTGGAATTATAAGAATATTTTACAATTTTGATTTTTGTTCTAGACTATAAAAAAGGTCTATTTTGTAAATTTAAATGAAGCCATTGACAAGAAAAAAAGCATTATATATAATGAATACTGAAATAATAGGGTATACTATAATATATTGATAAAAAGGAGAGAGTTTATGGCAGAGAAAAAACAAGAAATAGATGTAAATCAAATGATTAACACACTTGTGGACAATGCAGAACAAGCGTTAGAAGAATATATGAAACTAGACCAAGAGCAGATTGACAAAATTGTTAATAAAATGGCTCTAGCAGGATTAGATAGCCATATGCAATTGGCAAAATTAGCAGTAGAGGAAACTAAAAGAGGAATTTATGAAGATAAGGTAATTAAAAACATATTTGCAACAGAATATATTTGGCACTCTATAAAAAAAGAAAAAACAGTAGGAGTTGTTGAAGAAAACGAATTAGAAGGTTATGTAGAAGTTGCAGAACCAGTAGGTATTGTAGCGGGGGTTACACCAGTAACTAATCCTACTTCTACAACAATGTTTAAGTCACTTATTTGTGCTAAAGCAAGAAATCCAATTATATTTGGATTTCACCCATCTGCACAACAAAGCTCTAAAGCAGCTGCTGAAATACTAAAAAAAGCTGCTATTGATGCTGGGGCGCCAGAACATTGTATCCAATGGATTGAATATCCTTCAATCGAAGCAACAAACGCATTAATGAACCATCCTAAAGTAGCTTTAATATTAGCTACTGGAGGCGCTGGAATGGTAAGAGCAGCATACAGTTGCGGTAAACCAGCTTTAGGAGTGGGACCAGGAAATGCACCATGCTATATAGAAAAAACAGCTAATATAAAAAGAGCATGTACAGATTTAATGCTATCGAAAACATTTGACAATGGTATGATATGTGCTTCTGAGCAGGCTGTTATTGTTGATAAGGAAATAATAAAAGAATTTGAACAATTTATGAAAGAAAATAACTGTTATTTTTTAAACAAGGAAGAAACAGAAAAAATTTCAAATTATGTTATTAATCCAGAAAAAGGAGCTGTAAATTCAGCTGTAGTTGGACAGTCTGCTAGCTGGATAGCAGAACAAGCGGGAATAAAAGTACCACAAAATACAAAAATATTAATTGCGAAATTAGAAGGAGTTGGAGCAGATTATCCATTATCTAGAGAAAAACTATCACCAGTTCTTGCATATTATACAGTAAAAAATTCAGAAGAAGGTTTCGCAATATGCAAGAAAATATTAGAATTTGGAGGACTTGGACATTCTGCAATTATTCATAGTGAAGATGAAGAACTTATTAAAAAATTTGGTCAAGAGATGAAAGTTGGTAGAGTAATTGCAAACTCTCCATCATCTCAAGGAGCAATTGGAGATATTTATAATACAAATACCCCATCTTTAACTCTCGGTTGTGGTTCTTATGGAAGAAATAGTACAACATCGAATGTATCTACTGTAAATTTAATTAATAAGAAAAAAATCGCGAAAAGGAGAGTTAATATGCAATGGTTTAAAGTTCCACCTAAAATTTATTTTGAGAATGATTCAATTCAATACTTAGAAAAAATGGAAAATATATCAAAAGCATTTATTGTAACAGATCCAACTATGGTAAAACTAGGATATGTTGATAAAATTTTATACTATTTAAGGAAAAGAAAAGAATATTGCCATGCTAAAATATATTCTTCTGTAGAACCAGACCCAGATGTAGATACGATTATGCGTGGAGTAGAAGAAATGAGAGGTTTTAATCCAGATGTAATAATTGCTATTGGAGGAGGATCTGCCATTGATGCTGCAAAAGGAATGTGGCTATTTTATGAACACCCTGATGCAACTTTTGATGGATTAAAACAAAAATTTATGGATATAAGAAAAAGAGTAGTAAAATTTCCTAATTTAGGAAAATTAGCTAAATTTGTAGCTATTCCAACTACATCAGGAACAGGTAGTGAGGTAACTGCATTTGCGGTTATTACAGATAGAAAAAATGGAAATATTAAATACCCTTTAGCAGATTATGCTTTAAGACCAGATGTTGCAATTATAGATCCACAATTTGTTATGAGTCTACCTAAATCAGCTACAGCAGATACAGGTATGGATGTATTAACACATGCACTAGAAGCATACGTATCTAATATGGCAAGTGATTATACAGATGGGCTAGCTTTGCAAGCAATTGATTTAGTATTTAGTTATTTAAAAAGAGCATATGACAAAGGAGCAGAAGATGCTCTTGCAAGAGAAAAAATGCACAATGCTTCTTGTATTGCTGGAATGGCATTTACTAATGCTTTCTTAGGATTAAACCATAGTATGGCACATAAACTAGGAGGAGAATACCATATTCCACATGGTAGAGCTAATGCTATTTTATTACCATATGTAATTGCATATAATGCAGAAAAACCAACAAAATTTGCTACCTTCCCTAAATATGAGAGTTTTATAGCAGACGAAAAATATGCAAAAGCAGCAAGATTTGTAGGACTTGGTGGAAAAGATACAAATGAAAGTGTACAAAACCTAATAAAAGCTATAAAACAATTAATGAAGGATTTAAATATGCCTACATCAATTAAAGAATGTGGAGTAGATGAAACTGTATTTATGTCAAAATTAAGAGAATTATCTGAGAATGCACATGATGATCAATGTACAGGAGCAAATCCAAGATATCCACTAGTAGGAGAGATTATGGAGATATTCAAAAAAGCATATTATGGAGAATAAAATATAAAAATAAAAACGCTTCAATATTGAAGTGTTTTTATTTTTATATAATTGGTTGCATGAGTAAGACTAGTTTTTATTATTTCAGCTCCAAATAGTATTTTGTTTATTTTAATAATGAAAATTACAAATGTATTAGTAACTTTGTAGAAAGTAAAATAACTATTTTACGACAAAATGAAGATTTTAATAAAAATATAGCAGAGGAAATAGTATATAAAGAAATTATTTACAAATAATAACTTAGAAAATCCATGGAAAGTATTCAAAAATAGCAAAATTTATGCTATACTATTTATAGTATAAAAAAGAGAGGTGTATTAAAATGATGCAAGTAACAAGTATTCAAGATTTAAAAACAGCAGTTAATCAAAATGGAGAAATGGTTATTGCTATGAATAATAATGATATTGTAATTATGAAAATGGAAGAATACAGAGAAAAATTATTAAAGGAAGATATAGAAAAACATCTATTAAAGGCGGAAGATGATATAAGAAAAGGCAGAGTAAGAGATGCTAGAGAAGTTTTTAAAGAATGGAAAGGGAAATATGGAATATAGAATAAAACTAACAGACCAATTTTTAGATGAATTTGAAGAAATATGTGATTATATTTCTAATAAATTAAAAAATATAGACGCCTCGAATAGATTAAGAGAAAAAGTAATATATAATATTCTTTTATTAGAAAATTCGCCAAGAATGTGTACTGAAATAGAGAAGATAGATAGAACAGAACGACAATATAGAAGACTAGTTGCAAATAACTATGTTATTTTATATACCATAGATGAAACAGAAAAAATAGTTTATATTGCACATATATATTATGGGGGAAGGAATTATTTAGATGGAGGTTTATCATAAAAAATAAATAAGTTAAGTATTTTGTTTTGAGTTTAAGAAATTAAATTCAAAGCATTTTTTTGGGTATATTAAAAAAGAAATAAAAAATAAAAACCTAACCATCTTAAAATTAGCAAAAACTAATTATATAAGAGATGGTTAGGTTTTTTGCGTTTTCATAAACCAGCACAGCACTGTAGGGGCGAACAGTGTTCGCCCGCGCTTCGAAGGAATTGCTATAACAAAACTGAAATAACAGCAACAATGTTAACGGGTAAGCGCCGTTCGCCCCTACAAAATTACAACAGAATTAATATTAAAGACAAACAATAACTGGTAGAGCAAATGTAGGGGAAAACATTGTTCTCCCGCTCTGCGAAGAAACTGCTATAATAAAAAACAAAAATAAAGGAGATCAAGTTTGAAAAAAATTCTACTCGTTGGAGAAATCCAGAAATATCAGTAGAAGAAACTATAAAGTCAAATAAGCAGATTTGATTGGCATTAAAAAGAATAAGGAAGATAAATGACAGGTATTGCTTAAATCAATTTATAAAAGATAGTAAAACGTTAAAATTATATGTCCGAAAATTGCTAGACTTATTTTGATAAAAATTGTATAATACTTTCGGAAAAAGAAATGGAACAAGTAAATACTCACAATTTATATGAAGATTTTCAGTCAAAAGATAAAAAATTTAACGGTAAAATATTTGTTGGTATAAAAACAACTGAAATATATTGTAGAACTGTATGTACTGCAAGAGTTCCAAAAAAGAAAATTGGTATTATTTTAGGGAACGATAAAAAATGGAAAAAAGGAGAATTTATTATGATATACAAATACAAATATCAAACACCCAATGGCTTTTCAAATATGTTAATGAATAGTGATGGCAAAACTTTGACAGGCTTATGGTTTGAGGGATCAAGAGATATGAAAAAACACGAAATAAATTGTGAAGAAAAAGAACTACCAATATTTAAAGAAACAAGCAAGTGGCTTGACATATATTTTAGTGCGAAAGAGCCTGATTTTACACCAGAATATAAAATAAATAATTTAACACCATTCAGAAAAGAAGTAGTAGATATAATGAATAATATACCATTTGGAAAAACTTTAACATATAATGATATATCTAAAATTATTGCCCAAAATAGAGGAATAAACAGAATGTCTAGTCAAGCAGTTGGAGGAGCTGTCGGTTGGAATCCAATATGTATTATTATTCCCTGCCATAGAGTAATTGGAACTAATGGAAGTTTAACAGGTTATGGCGGAGGAATAAAAAATAAAGTGGAATTATTAAAACTGGAAGGAAATGATATGAGTAAATTTTTCATTCCTAAAAGAGGTACAGCATTATGAAAAGGTGCAAATGGTGTAATTTAGAAAATGAATTATATGTAAAATACCATGATGAAGAATGGTGTAAATTAAACTTAGATGATAAATACTTATTTGAAATGTTAATATTAGAATCTTTTCAAGCAGGACTTTCTTGGGAATGTGTGTTAAATAAAAGAGAAAGTTTTAGAAAAGCACTTGATAACTTTGATATAAATAAAATTTGTAATTATGATGATAATAAAATGCAAGAATTACTAGGAAACAAAAATATCATAAGAAATAAATTAAAAATTAAAGCAACTATAAATAATAGCAAAATTTTCAAAAACATACAAAATGAATATGGCTCTTTTCATAATTATTTAAAAATATTTACGAAAGACACTATTATTTATGAAACAGGTAAAACTACAAATGAGTTATCAGATGCAATTTCAAAAGATTTACAAAAAAGAGGAATGAAATTTGTAGGAAGTACAATAATTTATTCATATTTACAAGCAATAGGAACTATATATTCACACGATGAAGAATGTTTTTTGTATAAAGATAGTTGAAACGATAGCTTACGATAGATAGAGGAGATATATGATAAGAAAATTAAAAAAAGAAGATATAAATGCAGTAATGAAAATATGGAAAGATGAAAATATAAGAACTCATAATTTTATTTCAAAAGAATACTGGAAAAATAATTATAAATATGTCAGAGGCATTTTACCAAATGCAGATATATATGTTTATATTTTGAATGAACATATTGTGGGATTTATTGGTTTAAATAATGATTATATTGAAGGCATTTTTGTAGATATATATAATCAGCATAATGGAATAGGTACATCTTTACTAAATAGAATAAAAGAAGAGAAAGAAAACTTAACATTAAGCGTATATAAGAAAAACACAAATGCTATTAAATTTTACGAAAAAAACGATTTTATAATAACAAGTGAGAGCATAGATAAAAGTACAAATGAAATAGAATATACAATGATTTGGAAGAAATGAGATGAAAATTACAATTTTGTAATTTGAGAGATTTATAGTAATTTTGAGGTTAAACAAGTAATGAAAAAAATAAATTACATATTGATAATAGTTGCGATATTAGGAATTGTATTTGCGTTTTCCTTTTTTAGTAAAGAAGGTATTGTAATAAATGTAAATTCAAAAAATAAAGATTTAGTTTACCAATCATTAAATGGAGAAATAGAAAATACGGATGATGTTACTAAAATTATATTAGGTCAAGGGTGGCACTCTGGAGAATTAACCATATATCATTCTTTAGGAAAGACAGAAACATTATATATTACAGAGGGAATGTTTAATTTAGGAGAATTAGAAAAATATATTAGAGAGACTGGATATAATTTAGACTATATAGGTCTTATTTCACTAGGTGTTTCTAGCATAATTCTAATATATTTACTTATTTATAGGTATGTAAATAAAAATAAATCATAATAAAAAAATCCATGTATTGCTTGAAAATACTAATGGTAGCAAGTAAGTGCTACCATTAGTTACAAAAAATATTTTTTGGTAGCAACTTTGGTAACAAATCATAAAAAATAACCAAAAATAAAATAAATTAATTTAAATTATTTTTAAATAAAACGCTTGATATTAGGGCATTTCATAAAATAATATAAAATATTTTAAAATAAGAAAAAGAGGCTAAAAGCCTCAATAAGTGGTTGCGGGGGTAAGACTCGAACTTACGACCTTTGGGTTATGAGCCCAACGAGCTGCCAACTGCTCCACCCCGCGATATTTATTCAATTCTTATATAGTATACTCTTAAAAGTCATACTATGTCAATAGTTTTGTGAAAAAATTGTAAAAAAATTGTAAAAAACTTTGTAATATTATTATATTCTCATAAGGAAAAAATATGCAAAATTTTTAAGCTTTCTCTTTTGTTATAAAAAAAAATAAGATATAATAAAGTAGCTTTATTATATTTACAACATGTGTAAATATAAAATAAATGTCTTAATATATGGAGGGGAAATGAAGAAATTTGAAGAAGCGAGTGCAAATAATACAAATCCAAAATGGGATAAAATTATAAGCAGAGAAGAAGAAATTTATATAAGACCAAATGAATTGCGTTCAAGTTTTGAGAGAGATTATAATAGAATTGTACACACTAATGCTTACCGAAGATTAAAACATAAAACTCAGGTATTTTTTTCGCCAAAAAATGATCATATTTGCACTAGAATTGAGCATGTAAACCATGTAGAATCAATAAGCTATACAATAGCAAATTATTTGGGACTTAATACAGAATTAACAAAAGCGATTGCAGTAGCTCATGATATTGGTCACAGCCCGTTTGGACATAAAGGAGAGCGTGAATTATCTGAAATTGCTAAAAGGGATTTAGGATATACTCTATGGCACGAAAAGAGTGGATTACATTTTGTAGATAATATTGAACTTCTAGAAGATGAAAGGAGCAATTCTTTTAATCTAAATTTGACCTATGCTGTAAGAGATGGAATTATATCTCATTGTGGAGAAGTGGATCAGAATGGTATAAAACCAAGAGAAGAAGCAATTGATTTAAATATATATACTATGCCAAATCAATATGCTCCCTATACTTGGGAAGGCTGTGTAGTAAAAGTTGCAGATAAAATTTCCTACATAGGAAGAGATATTGAAGATGCAATTAGTCTAAATTTATTAGATGAAGAACAAAAAGATGAATTGGCAAGTATTATTGAAACAACAGGATTTGACAATTTAAATAATTCTATAATTATTCATGAATTAATTCAAGACTTATGTGCGAATAGTAATCCAGAGACAGGAATTATGCTATCTGATAGCTATTTTTCTATGCTTAATAGAATTAAACAGTTCAATTATAAAAATATTTATTTGTGTAAAAGAATGAATGCTACTAATAGATATTTTCATTTAGTAATTAATGAAATTTATGAAACATTAAAACAATGTTACAATGGAACTAAAACAAAAGAAGAATTAAATAAGATGAAAAGGTTTTATCCTATAACAACACAAGGATTTATGGAATGGATAGAAAAATATTGGGATTTAACAAAAAGAGAAGAAACAAACTATAAAAACAAAGTAATCTATTTTATAGAACGTAAAGAGGATTACTTTAGAGCAATTTTAGACTATATCACTGGTATGACAGATAACTATGCTATTGAATTGTATAATGAGATTATTAGTTTTTAAGCAAAATTTGATGTAAATATTAATGAAAGAAGGGTTTTATATGAAAATTTTAATTAAAAACGGCTTTATTATAGATATGACACACAAACAAGAAAATATAGAAATAAAAGATATATTAATAGAAAATGAAAAAATAAAGAAAATACAGAAAGATATACAAGAAACTGCAGATAAAATAATAGATGCGACAGGAAAAGTTGTTATGCCAGGATTGATTAATGGACATAATCATGTTGCAATGTCTATTTTTAGAGGATATTCAGATGATTTAGAGTTACAAGATTGGCTACAAAATGTAATTTGGCCAATAGAAGATAGGCTAACTAAAGAAGATATATATTTTGCTTCTAAGCTTTCATGCATAGAAATGATAAAATCCGGAACTACTACTTTTAATGATATGTATTTTTTTACTGAAGAGACCGCAAAAGCTGTGGAAGAAACAGGAATAAGAGCTTATTTAGGAAGAACTATTATTATGAATGGAGAAGAAGCCGAAAAAAGATTAGAAGAAGCTGAAAACGTATATAAAGAATGGAATGGAAAAGCAGAAGGAAGAATTTATATTAATCTTCCACCACATGCTCCTTATACATGTAATCCGGAGACATTAAATAAATGCGTAGAAATGGCAAAAAAATATCATATACCGATTCATGTTCATCTATCTGAAACAGAAAAGGAAAATGAAGATGTACAAAAAGAATATCATAAAACGCCTACAGAATATTTGAAGGATTGTGGAGTTTTTGAGGTGCCATGTATTTTGGCACATGGAGTACATTTAAATTCAAAAGATATAGAAATAATAAAAAAAGCAAAAGCTCGGAATTGTACATAATCCTATTAGTAATTTAAAATTAGCTTCAGGAATAGCAGACATAACATCTTATAGGGAAGCTGGTATTAAAGTGGGATTAGGTACAGATGGAGCAGGAAGTACTAATACATTAGATATGTTCGAAGAAATAAGAATAGCTGCATTGCTCCAAAAGGTAATACATAAAAAAGCTTCTTGTATAGATGCTTTTACGGCTTTAAATATGGCAACCAAAGAAGGGGCGGAAGTGTTAGGATTGCAAGAAAAAATTGGAACATTAGAAGAAGGGAAATTAGCGGATATTATTTTGATAGATTTGAGCAAACCACATTTGCAACCAATCAATGATATCTATTCAGATTTAGTTTATAGCGCTACTGGACAGGATGTAGATACTACTATTATTAATGGTAACATCATAATGGAGAACAGAAAATTGATACAAGATGATGAGAACAAAATTATACAAGAATGTGAGCGTATAAAAAACAAATATATGAACAAAAATAATTTATAAATGAAAGGAAAATTATGAAAGCATTAATAACAGGAGCTTCTTCTGGAATAGGAAGAGATATAGCAAGAGAGTTAAGCTATAAAGGCTACGACTTAGTTGTTGTTGCTAGAAGAAAAGACAGATTAATTGAATTGAAGAATGAACTAAAAACAAATGTAGATATTATAAGCATGGATATTAGTTCACAAGAAAATTGTATAGAATTATATAAAATGGTTGGGAAAATTGATGTTTTAATTAATAATGCTGGATTTGGGATCTTTGGAGACTTTACAGAAACAGATTTATACAAAGAAACACAACTTATTAATACTAATATTATTGCAGTTCACACACTAACAAAACTATTTTTAAAGGACATGAAAGAACGAAATGAAGGTCACATATTAAATGTAGCGTCTATTTCTGGATTTATGCCAGGACCTTTAATGGCAAGTTATTATGCTTCAAAATCGTATGTTGTAAGATTGACAGAAGCAATTTCAAAGGAATTAGATAAATCAAATTCAAAAGTTTGCATTAGTGTTTTATGCCCAGGACCAATAAATACTGAATTTAATGATGTTGCTAATGTTAGTTTTAAAACTAAAGCATTATCAAGTGAATATGTAGCCAAATATGCAGTGGAACAAATGCTAAAAAGAAAACTTATTATAATTCCTGGATGGAAAATGAAAGCAGTGAAGCAATTAATAAGACTTGCTTCTGATGAGTTTATATCTAGTATGGCATATAACATACAAACAAAAAAGAGAAAGGAAAAATAAGCATGGACAAACATGAAATAATTAAACAATATGTAAAACCAGAAGAACGATTGCTAGTTGCTAAAATATTAGATAAAATAGAAATATGTCAAACTAAAAATAAATTTGTAAATACAGATTTTTTAGATATGTATGAAAAGAGCATAGCAGAAAAAATAGTAAAAGGAAGCGATATTAATTACTTATTTTATGGAGGTTTTGAAGGAGCAGAAAGAGCAATGCTTGTTATTTATCCAGACAAACTAACCACAGAAATAGTTGAGAATATGTGCAATAAACTTATAAAAATTGTACGAATTGTATTGCCAGCAGATTTACATGAAAAATATATGCATAAAAATTATCTTGGAGCTGTTATGAAACTGGGAATTAAGAGGGAAAAAGTAGGAGATATACGTGTTTGTAAAGAAGGGGCAGATATTATTGTTTCAAATGATATAGCAGAATTTGTAAAAGATAATTTAGCAGAGCTAACTAGATTTCAAAAAGCGGAAATTCAAATAGTAAATATAGAAGAATTAAGATATGGGCAACAAAAAACTCAAAATATAAATATTATAATTTCTTCTATGAGACTTGATTGTATCGTAGGAGAAATGATAAGATCTTCTAGAACAAAAGCAAATGAAGCAATACTTGCAGGAAGAGTATTTGTTAATGGAGAAAACATACTAAAAAATTCAAAAATTTTAAAAATAGGAGATATTATAACAGTTAGAGGGAAAGGAAGATTTGAAATAGAGGAAATAGAAGGAACTACTAAAAAAAATAGAATTATTTTAAAAATAATAAAATATATTTAAAAATAAAAGAAAGGATGAAATTAAAGATGGAGTATAGATATGTACCTAAGGGAGTTTGCTCAAAAGAAATGATTATTGAACTCGAAGGGGATATAATAAAAAATGTAAAAATTATTGGAGGATGTGCGGGAAACACTGTAGGCGTTTCTAAACTAATAGAAGGAATGAAAATTGAAGATGCGATAAAAAGATTAAAAGGAATTCCATGTGGATATAAAGGAACTTCTTGTCCAGATCAATTAGCACAAGCATTAGAGGAGGCATCAAAAAGTAGCAGAAAGGAATAGGAAGAGACTTGCGTTTGTTTACAAAATATGTTAAAATAATACACAGAAAAGGGAGGAATATATATGAATCCAATGGAAGAAAAAGCAACTTTTTTGACACAAGAACAACTTGCAGATATTACAACAGGATTGAAAGAATTAATTTATCAATTTGATAATGGAATAGAAAAAAA
>CALXJM010000019.1 GCA_944388625.1 uncultured Clostridia bacterium | reverse complement strand
AGTACAGAGTAGTCATATTAGGTATTTCAAACTATATATTTATCAATAAAGTGTGACATATGTTTGACAAACCTACAGTGAACATTATTTGCGAATTATGAATTTTTTCTTTTTTTCATTAATTTTACATTTCATATTTCATTTTAACTATAATACCCTTTATTCTATGCTTTTACTTTAAGCATATTTATATATTAGCTATATTATGTCATACATATTCATTAATTTTTGTCTATACTTTTCTAGTAAAATATGCTATAATGAATTTTAGTTTATATATCAATACCAAAATGAAATTAAAGGAGTGCATTCAGGTGAAACTTACATCAGATAATAAAACATTAGCACAAAATAAAGTTCTTATTTTATATATTTTAAGCAAAATTGATAAACCTATTACTAATGGTTCTCTTTATGAGCTTGTAATTGCAAACCAAGATATAAACTATTTTTATTTTCAGCAATTTCTTTTAGATTTAATCGATACAAAGTATATTATCAGCTATTTGCAAGAAAACGAGCCTGTATATGAAATTACTGAGTCTGGAAAAAATGCCTTAGATTTAATAAAAGATATTTTACCTGGAATTATTAGATTAAAAATTGACGGTTCTTTAAAAGGCAATTTAAGTGTAATTGAAGAATCAAATTCTGTTTCTTCTGAATATATTCCAATTAATCAAAACGAATATAATGTAAAATGTAAAATTATGGAAGCTGGTAAAACTGTTTTTGCTATAGAAACACACACCACCTCTAGAGAACAAGCAAAGCTCATTACGGAAAATTGGGAGCAAAATGCAGTTAACTTATACCCTAAATTGCTTGAAATATTGAGTCAATCTGATGCTTCTAGGTAAGAAGTATTTAAGCTATAAGTTTAAACTATAGAATTATCTTTTTTACATAAAGTATTAATTCCATTAATTTATCCATCAAAGTTTTACTATATTTTTTGGATTTTTTGCCTTACATATTCATAAAGAACAATTCCTGTTGCAACAGAAGCATTTAAACTTTCCGTTCTTCCTGTCATGGGAATTTTGACTGTAATATCTGTTTGATTGAGTATATTTTTTTCTATTCCATTTGCTTCATTTCCAATTATAATGGCACATTTATGGTATGAAATATCATAAATGCTCTGCTTGCTTTCTAGAGTGGTAGCAACTACTTTATAGTTATTTTCTTTAATTTTTTCGATTGTTTCTACTAAATTTTCACACTCTACAATATTTACTCTAAAAATTGCTCCCATACTAGATCGTACTGCCTTACTGGAAAAAGCATCTGTTGTTCCTTTTGAAATAAGAACCTGATTAAGTCCTATACTATCTATTGTTCTTATAATTGTTCCCAAATTCCCTGGATCTTGAATATTATCTAATAAAACAAGCATGTCTTGCTTATAGTCGATTTTGCATTCTTCTTGTTTTTTTTCTACTACAGCTAAAATTCCTTGTGAATTTTCTACATCTATTAAATCTTTAAATATTTTTTCTGGAACTGTTAAACAATTTAGTTTTGCAATTTCATATAAAAGTTTCGGAGTAAAATTGCTTTCTGTATCACAACCATCGCAAATAACAATTGTTTTAATACATACTTGCTCTGCAATTGCTTCTTTTACAAGTTTTATTCCTTCGATAATATATTCTTTATACTGATTTCTATATTTTTTTTCTTTTAATTTGCGTATATGCTTTATTTGTTCATTATCTTTACTTGTAATAGTTTGCATAGATTTTGCGTTCTCCTTTCTTTTTACTTTTCTTGAAGAAAATCTTTTATTTCCTCTAATATACTATTTTGTTTTAATATTTTATAAGTAATATATGGCTCATGAGCAGGTGAAAACTTGATTCTATTTTTATACTTTTGTATAAGCATATCAACCATTTTCATTTCAAATTTTGATGGTTCATAATAAAATATTACGTTTTCTTGTTTTTGTAATATTTTAATAATTCCTACGTTTTTTGCCAGATTTTTAATTCTTGCAATTTCAATCAAGTTCTCAACCTCTTTTGGCATTGCTCCATAACGGTCTATGATTTCATCAGTGATATTTATAATATCTTCTTCGTTTCTGCACAAAGCAATATCTTGATAAATCTCAATTTTTTGGCTACTATTTTCTATATATGTGTCAGGAATATAACTAGAAATATTAATTTCAATTTGTATGTCTTGTTCTTCTTCTATTTGTATTCCTTTCATTTCTTTGATTACTTCATCTAATAATTTGCAATATGTATCATATCCAACTTGTGACATATGTCCGTGTTGCATTTCACCGCAATAAACTACCCGCACCTCTTATTTCTAAATCTCTCATAGCGATTTTAAATCCAGAACCAAATTCCGTAAATTCCTTCATAGCTTTTAATCTCTTGTCTGCTATCTCACTTACTATTTTGTCTCTTTTATACATAATATATGCGTATGCTTGCAGATTGCTTCTTCCAACTCTTCCTCTAATTTGATATAATTGTGCTAATCCTAATTTGTCTGCATCTTCCACAATAATCGTATTAGCATTAGGAATGTCAATTCCGAGACTCTAAAATGGTCGTACAAACTAATACATTTATTTTTTTCTCAACAAAATCTAGCATTATTTCTTCTAGTTCTTTTCCAGACATCTTTCCATGAGCAAATCCAACTTTGGCTTCAGGTACCAATTGGGCAATTTCTTGTGTTTTTCTTTCAATATTCTCTACTTTATTATATAAATAAAAAACCTGTCCATTTCTTTCCAGTTCTCTTGTAATTGCTTCTCTAATTACTTCTATGTCCTGTTCTAATACATATGTTTGTACTGGTTTTCGATTAGATGGAGGCTCATAAATAACAGACATGTCTCTAATCCCTACTATTGACATATGTAATGTTCTCGGAATTGGAGTTGCAGTCATAGACAACACGTCTACATTATTTTTTAAAGTTTTTATTTTTTCTTTATCTTTTACTCCGGAATCGATGTTCTTCATCAATAATCAATAAGCCTAAATTTTTAAACTCTACATCTTTACTTAGTAGTCTATGTGTTCCCACAATGATATCAATTTCCCCTAATTTTAATTTTCGAATAATTTCTTCTTGCTCTTTTTTAGTTCTAAATCGATTTAATAGTTCAATTCGAATTGGAAATTCTTTCATTCTTTCTCGAAAAGATTCATATTGTTGATTTGCAAGAATTGTAGTTGGTACTAAATAAGCAACCTGTTTTTGATCCATGCATGCTTTAAAAGCTCCTCTAATTGCTACTTCTGTTTTACCATATCCAACATCTCCACATAACAGTCTATCCATTGGCTTATCTTTTTCCATGTCTTTTTTTATCTCTTCAATGCATCGTAATTGATCATCTGTTTCTATATATGGAAAACTATCTTCGAATTGCTTTTGCCACTCAGTGTCTTTTGAAAAAGCAAATCCAGTAATTTTCTGCCTTTTGGCATATAGTTCAATCAATTCTCTAGCTACTTCCTGCAAATTCGATTTTACTTTTGATTTGGTTTGTTCCCATTCTTTACTTCCTAATCGATTAATTTTGGGAGTTCCTTCTCCTGTTCCTATATATTTTCGAATACTGTCTAAAGCATTTGTTGGAACATATAAAATATCATCATCTTTATATCGTATTTTAATGTAATCTTTTATCACTCCATCTGCTTTTAATCTGTTAACTCCTATAAATTGTCCTATTCCGCTAGTTTTGTGTACCACATAGTCTCCCACTTTTAAATCTGCAAATACAATTGTTTCTCCTTGCTTAAATGCTCTATTCGAAATTCTACTTCTAGTTGCTGTACTGGTAAATATATTTTCTGCTGAAATAACAAGAAGTTCGAAGTCGTATGATTCAAACCCTGCCGATAGTGCTCCAACTGTAATTGTTAAGTTTTGCCATAATATTCCATGTCCTTTTTGTTTTAAAAACTCCCTTATTTTGGAACAATTTTCTTCGCTACCGGCTAAAATTATAACTCTTTTTCCCTTTTCTGCGCTTTCTTGTATTTCCTGTGGCAATAAATCCATTGAACTACGAAAAAAGTTAACCTCCCTATAGCTAAAGCTATATCCGTTTCTTTTTGCATGCATACTTTGTTTGTCTACAAATCCAATATCTTGTTTTTCTAAATAAATGGTTTGTTTCTTTTTTAATATTTCCAAAAATTCAATATAATTTTGAATATTTTTTATAGATTGTGGAATGTCTCTTTTTTTCTCTAACAAAGATTTTATTAAATTTTCTCTGTCTTTTAATATGTTTTCGATTCTTGCTTTTATTTTTCCGATTTCATCTATAAATAAAATGGTATCTTTTTCTATATAGTCTAAAAAAGTCTCTTGTTTTTGGTAAAAGTTATTAAAATATTTATCTATTTTATTAATATATTCTCCATTTTTTATCAATTCTCTATCTTCTTGGTTTTCAATTGTTTCTGCAACCTTTTCAGTCTCTTTTTCTAGAACGAATTCTATGCAAGGATAAATCGTTACTTGTTTTTGCATTTCTGTTGACCTTTGAGAAGCAATATCAAAGGTTCGAATTGAATCAATTTCATCACCCCAAAATTCAATTCGAGTTCCATGTTTTTCTGAAGTTGCTATATCTAAAATTCCACCTCTTACGCTGAACTGTCCTTTGGCTTCTACCATGTCTAAACGTTCATATCCCAAATGAATAAGCTTTTCTTTTATGTCTTCTAATGAATAATTTTTCCCTACATTTAGAGTAAAAACATCTCTATATAAAGTATCTTTAGATATCATTTTTTGTGACACTGCTTCTATTGTAGTAACAATGACTTTTGCTTTTTTCTCTCGAATTCTGTTTAAACATTCAATTCTATCATATAATGTATCTTTGCTTTCTGCTAAGATGTCAAAAGATAATATATCTCTTTTAGGAAAATATATTACTTCTTCTGAAAAATATTGCATATCTTTTAAGATTTTTTTTGCTTGCATTTCATTATATGTCACGATACAAATAGGTTTTTCTACATAAAAATTAGTGGCATAAGCAAAGTGCACCTTTCCAACGTCAGTAAGCCCGGATAACATAATCGGGCTTACTCCTTTTTTTACATCTTCTATATAGGAATTAAATTTTTTATAGTTTGGTAATACCTTTATAAGTTCATTCATTTACGTTCTTCCCCTCTGTTTTACAATGTTTCTGTTTTCCTATTTTTATTTAAATATAATTTCCTTGCTGTTTCTGGGCTATCCGCTCCTTCTTTGTTTTTCACTGGTGCAAATTCTTCTTCCCTTTTTACTCTCATAATTAGCATATTGTCAACTCTTTCAAACATGTCAAATATAAAGCTTTCAAATTTATAGCTATTGGGCTCTGTAGCTTCAACGTTTTCTCCTTTGCTGTTAATGTAATTCGATTTTTTTAAAGCTGCATGATATTTTAGATTTTTCCAGCCTTCTTTTTCAATTAGGTTAATATGGAACATATTGCAAATAATATGTGATTCTCCATATATAAGCTCTCCATTTTCATCTCTAGCTTCGGCTAATTGTTCTGGTATTTCTGAATATTCTATAACACTTGGTTTTCCATTTTTTTTGCAAAATACTCCTACTTTTTCTTTTGGATTTGCTTTAACTAAAGATTTAGCTGATGCAAGTACATGTTTTTCTTCTGAAAGTCCAATAAATAAAGCATCTACCATTTGTACCAAGCAATTATCTACTCCTCCTATAAATATCCACTCTATTCCTTTTTCTTTCATATCTTCTATAATTCCATTTTTTAATAGTGATATAAAGATACTTCCATTTCCGTCTGAAGCTTGTTTTATTTTCCATTGTTCCTCTAATATCACTTTCCCTTGTTTATTTATCATTGGTAGTTTACCTTGTTTAAAAAAGCAAATTTCATTTTTTGAATATTCAAAATAATTGTTTTTTTCAAAAAAGCGGATGGTATCTTCATAATTTTCTTCACTTGTCATAATATACCATGGTATGATTGTAGAATACTTTTTACAAGCTTCTTTTAATGTCTCACACAAAATACTAAATAAAGATTTCTCAGGAAATAGTTCATATGTTCCCTTTGGGCCATTGTGACCTAATCTTGTCCCTTGCCCCCCTGCCATTGTGACAACAGCTAATTTTTTCTGTTTTATTTTTTCTATACCAATATCTTGTAATCTCTTTTTTTCTTCTGGTTCTATTTTTGCTTTATCTATGTATGCAATAGGTTCAATTACGTCGTCTTGTGACGTGTTCGCTTTTTTTATTACTGTTTCATACAAATCTTGTATTTGTTTAAAATCAATTTCATGTATCTGTTTTAGTAATTCATTTTGCTTTTCTTTCGATAATCTTTCATAAAATTCAAGTAGATGTTCTTGATTGTATTCTTCTACTATTTTTTTAGCCTGATTATAACTTTCTATTTCATTCATGTTTTCATTTCCCTTCTAATGTTGTACTTAAATTTTTTATATTTTATCACTTTTTTTATTTTTTGTCTAGTTATACTATATGTAAGTCCTTCATAAAAATATATAGGAGGACAATAGAATGAAAAATAATTTTTTTGTATTTTCATTAAAAAAGAATCTAATTCCATGCATATTTTACTTATTTACAATTTGTTTAGTTTTATTTTCGAATAGCAATTTAATTGCGACTAAAAACGGAATCACCTTGTGGGCTAATTCTGTGCTTCCTGCTCTACTCCCATTCTTTATTGCTACAGAACTTTTAAATTATACCAATATTATTTCTATTTTAGGAAAGCGCTTAAACAAATTTATGCGCCCTTTATTTAATGTACCTGGCGAAGGTGCTTATGCTTTTATTATGGGTATTATTAGTGGATACCCTATTGGAGCAAAACTTGTTGCAAAATTAAAAGAAGATGGAATTTGTACTTTAGTTGAAAGCGAAAGGCTTTTGGCTTTTACTAATAATTCTGGACCATTATTTATTATTGGTACTGTTGGAATTAGCCTTCTTGGAGATACTCGCACAGGACTTTTACTTTTTTTTACTCATGTTTTAGCTTGCTTGAGTGTTGCCTTTATTTTTCGTTTTTGGAAATCAAACCAAACTCGTTGTAGAAGCTCTTTACAGTTTGTTGGAAAGAGTTCGCTTGCAATAAAAAAGGAAAATGTTAGTTTTTCAAACCTTGGCGAAGTTTTGTCTAATAGCATTATTAATGCATTAAACACAATTATTATGATTGGAGGATTTGTAGTTTTATTTTCTGTTATAACTTCTATTCTAAATCAATGTCACATTATTTCTGGTATTTCTAATCTACTATATAATTTGTTTAGCATTCCCATCAATTTTTCAAATAGTATTATTACTGGTATAGTTGAACTTACAAATGGTTTGAAATCGCTTTGTAGTATTCATTCTAGAAATTTTTCTAATATTGTTGTTCTCTGCTCATTTTTACTTGGCTTTGGTGGAATTTCTGTTATGCTCCAGGTTATAAGTATTACTTCTAAAGCCGAAATTTCTATAAAGCCTTATTTTATAGGTAAATGCTTGCAAGGCATATTGGCTGCTTTTTATACTTATTTAATTTTAAATACAACTAAATTGTTTAATCTAGATTTAGCATCGGTTTCTTCTTCTTTGTCTAGTCCTATAATCAAATTTCCTATTAACTTGAATGTTATAGGTTGGCTTGTTGTTTTTGCTTGTATTCTAATAATTTTTATTAAAAGTTTAAAAAAACATTTTATGTAAATATTGATTTTTATCCATTTTCATGTTAAAATTTACTTATCTTACATAGAAAGGCGGTAATATAATGGAGAGTAGACTTAACACTAACAATCCATACTCACGCATTTTCCAAGTCTGCCAAGATGACCCAAAGTTTCTACGTAAACTGCTTTCCAGAAACTCACCAGACTTTTTTCCATATGCCATGGATTACGCATTAGAAAATTTAGCGTTTCTACGTAGAATTTTGAAACTTGCTTCGGACAGCACAAAAATTCGGAGTAAAATCTTGATCTACGTTAATATGCGTCCGGAAATAAAGTCTGATATTATGGAATGTGCCAGGAGGTGTAGAATCCTATGGGTAACGAAGTTCTTACAATGACCGTCAAAAGCGCTCTGCTATAATAAGCAGAGCGCCTAATTTTTGTTAGATACATAATTTTATTCAATTAGCCTTTTTTATACTCTCCAAAATGTCTCATATGCTCTATATGCTTCATATATATCAAATTTACTGGTCACCTCATATGGTGCATGCATAGATAATACTGGTACTCCGCAGTCAATTACATCTACTCCCTTATTAGCAAGAATATATGCAATTGTTCCTCCTCCTCCTAGATCAACTCTTCCAAGTTCAGATAGTTGATAACGGATATTATTTTCTTCAAAAATGTGTCTTATTTTAGCAACATATTCTGCATTTGCATCTGATGCTCCTGCTTTTCCTCTAGAACCAGTATATTTATTGAGTCCAATTCCTCTTCCTAAAAAGGCTGCATTATTTTTTTCTGATACTGAAGCATAAGTTGGATCATAACCTGCATCTACATCTGCAGATAGCATCCTAGAATTGCAAAATACATTTTCTAACGCATTTGGTTTATTTGCTCCTGTTTTATTCAGTAATTCTGAAATAAATAAGTCAAATACGCAAGACTCCATTCCCGTATTCCCCATACTTCCAATTTCTTCTTTATCAGATAAGATGCATATAGCAGTTGTTTTTGGTCTTTCTATATTAAGTATTGCTCTTAGAGATGTAAAAGCACATACTCTATCGTCTTGTCCATATCCTGCTACCATACTCCTGTCAAACCCCAAGCTCCTAGCTTTAAATGCTGGTACAATTTCTAGTTCCGAGCTTAGAAAATCTATTTCTGTAATTCCGTATTTTTTATTTAATATATTTAATATGTTTAGTTTTACTCTTTCAGAAACTTTTTCTTCTTCATAAGGAATGCTTCCTATAAGCACATTCAAGTCTTCTCCAGAAACACCATCTTTTAATTTTTTTTCCATTTGTTCTTGTGCTAAATGTGGAAGTAAATCTGTAATTACAAAAACTGGATCTAATTCATCTTCACCAATATTTACTTCTACTTTTTCTCCATTTGTCTTAGCTATTACTCCATGAATACTAAGTGGAATAGCAGTCCATTGATATTTTTTAATTCCACCATAATAATGTGTTTTAAGCAGTGCAAATTCTGAATCTTCATATAATGGATTTGGTTTTAAATCTAATCTTGGTGAATCTATGTGTGCACCGATAATATTCAATCCTTTTTCTAATTTTTCTTCTCCTATTACTGCAATATACATAGATTTCTCTCTATTTGTATAGTATACTCTGTCACCTGGATTTAATTTTTCCATATTTTCTATGTGCTTAAATCCATTTTTTTCAAGAATTTCAGATGCAGTTTTTACGGCTTCTCTTTCTGTTTTGGAACGATTTAAAAAATACATGTATTCATCTCCAAAAGCAAAAATTTTTTCTCTTTTATCCTTGTCTGTATTGTTCCATCCATTTTCTTTCTTATAAAATAATTTTTCTTTTAACTCTTCTCCATTAGGTATTTCTTCCATAATCTTCCTCCTTTATCTTTACTATTTATTATATAATAAATTTAAAATTTTATGTATTAAATTGTTTTATTTTATTCTATAATTCCTAAAATTGTTTTAGGAATAGTTACCTTTTTTGAAGTTAATTTATAAGCTCTTCGCACATTTTCCACTGCTCCATTAACCTTTTTTTCATCATTTGCATGAATATAGGCTAAAGTTTCTCCTACTTCTACATAATCTCCTATTTTTTTATTTATTACAATTCCTACATTATGATCTATTTTGTCTTCTTTTTTTGTTCTGCCAGCTCCTATGTAAACTGAAACACTTCCTATGACTTCTGCATCAATGCTTTCAACGATACCATCTATTTCTGCAAAAATAGGAACTACATATTTTGCTTTGCCAAGTTTATGTGGATTGTTTATACACTGTAAATCTCCTCCTTGTTTTTGTACTAATTGGCGAAATTTTTCATAAGCTGTTCCGTTTTCAATTATTCTTTTAATTTTTCCCTTATTTTCTGTAATATTATTTCCTCTTCCACTTAATTTCATCATATATGCTCCTACTTCTTGTACTACTTCTAGTACGTCTTGAGAAATTTTCCCTTTTAAAGCATCTATCGTTTCTATTATTTCTAAAGTGTTTCCTACAGAATTTCCTAAAGGACTATTCATATTTGTTATAACACATACAGTTTCTTTTCCAGTTAATTTTCCTATTTGTTTCATGATATTGCATAATTCTATAGCCTCTTCCTTATCTTTCATAAAAGCACCTTTTCCTACAGTTACTTCTAATACTATTTTGTCTGCTCCAGAAGCTATTTTTTTACTCATAATGCTAGAGGCTATAAGAGCTATATTGTCTGTGCAAGCAATTGCATCACGTAAAGCATATATTTTTTTATCTGCTGGTGCCAAATTTTCAGTTTGACCTGTTAAACAAATTCCAATTTCTTTTACGTTTTCAATAATTTCTTCTCTTGTAAGCTCTGTTCTATAACCTTGAATTGATTCCATTTTGTCAATTGTTCCTCCTGTTATTCCTAGTCCTCTTCCTGACATTTTTACAATTGGAATTCCTAGAGTTGCCATAATTGGCATAAGTATCATTGTTACTTTATCTCCTATACCTCCTGTACTGTGTTTATCTACAATTGTATCTCCAATAGATGATAAATCCATAATTTCTCCGGAATATGCCATAGCTATAGTCAAATCTTTAATTTCTCTTTCATTCATTCCATTAATATATATTGCCATAAGCAAAGCAGATGCTTGATAATCTGTAATATTACCTTTTGTATATTCCTGAACAAAATAGGCAATTTCTTCCTCTGTTAATTCTTTGTTATCTCTTTTTTTAGCAATAATCTCTATAATATTCATAATAGACCCCTTCCTAAACAATTTTATATTTAGTTTATAAAGTTCTTAACAAAACTTTTTCTATGCAACATACATATTCCGTTTTCTCTAATAGCTTGTATATGAGTTGCTGTTCCATATCCCTTATTCTTAGCAAATCCGTATTCTGGGTATAGTTTATCCCATTCCAGCATAATTCTATCCCTTGTTACTTTTGCAATAATTGAAGCTACAGCTATACTATAATTTTTTGCATCGCCTTTTATAATAGAAGTATACGGGATTCCATTAGTATCAATGCCCTGCAAAGCATCTACTAAAATTCTGTCAGGTCTTACACTAAGGCCTTTTATTGCTATTGTTAGCGCTTTTTTTGTTGCATTTAATATATTAATTTTATCAATTTCTTTTTGATCTACAATTCCAACATTCCAAGCAATAGCTTCAGAAATAATTTGCTCATATAGTTTTTCGCGTTTAGATTCTGATATTTTTTTAGAGTCATTTATCCCTTCTATTTGAGATTCTTTAGGCATAATTACACATCCTACTACCACTGGTCCTGCTAATGGTCCTCTTCCTGCTTCATCAATACCTGCTATTGTACTAATTCCTTGATTATATAGTTCTTCTTCATATTGCTTTAAGCATTTTAATCTTTGCAATTCCTTTTCTTTCACTGAAAATACTCCTATTTTAATCACTTATACTTAAATTTTTGATATCTGATAACTTATAATATACATTTCCATCTACGTGTTTATATCCTGAGCTAATCACTACTTCAACATCAGCTACTTCTCCGACTTGGTAATTCACATAATATACTTCTCCGTTTTTTACAGATACGCCACTTAGTCCGTTTTCTTCTAAAGTAGTTGCATCCCATTTGTAATATTCTCCTGTAGTAATACCTGCCTTTATTAATGGTTCTTCTGATGCTATGTTATCTACTTTTTCTCCTTTTAAATTGTTTTCTTTATCTCCACTAAATTCTGCTTTTTCTGCTAATGTTTGAGCTTTAGCCTGAATTAATAACATATTTGCATTAATAGTTTGTAAATTAGATTGTTGTATAAGTTTAATTCCTTCATATCCTGCAATTCCGGCAAGAATGAGTATTAAAATAATTGTAATAACTAATGCAATTAATGTTATACCTCTTTCTTTTCTCATTATTTTTCTCCTATTCATTTTTATTGATTTATACGTATATTATATATATAGCCATTTTAGATTTCAAGCTTTATAAAAAAATTTACTAGAACAATTACAGTTTTTTCACATTTTTTTCACAAATCCATTGTATTATAATAGTGTTTTAGGTTATTATAATAACAATTAAATTATTTTTAAAGGAGGTTTTCTTAAACAATGGAAGAAAACAATAATAACAACTATTCTTATGAGCCTTACCAAGTAAAAAAACAGAAAAATAGTTTTTCAAAAAGCGTACTTATTCCTTTTGCATCTGGTATTATAGGTGCAGGATTAGTCATTGGTACCTGCTTTAGTGTTCCTTCGATTAAGTCTAAATTATTAAGTATAGACTCTAAATCAACTACTTCTACAACTTCTGCTCCAACTATTACTACAAATTCTAATTTAATTTCTCTTGTAGAATATTCTGAAACTTCTGTAAATGTTGCTCAGAAAGTTTTACCTTCAATTGTAGGAATTAATGTAGAATATCAAGTAAATACTATCTTTAGTAATAAGTCTTCTTCTGCTAGTGCTTCTGGCTCTGGAATTATTATTAGTGAAGATGGTTATATTTTAACAAATGACCATATTGTAAGTTCTTCTAATAGTTCTTCTTTCTATCAAATGTCTAAAGCAACTAAAATAACTGTTAATCTTTATAATGACTCTACTGCCTATGAAGCCGAAGTTATCGGAACAGATGAACTTACTGACTTAGCCGTAATTAAAATTAATAAAACTGGCTTGACACCAGCTGAACTCGGAGATTCTGATTCTGTTCAAATTGGTGAATTTGCTATGGCAATTGGAAATCCTCTCGGATTAACGTTTAGTGTTTCAAGCGGTATTATTAGTGCTACAAATCGAGAAATCACGGATACAGATGGAAAAAAATACACATTAATTCAAACTGATGCAGCAATCAATTCTGGCAATAGTGGTGGTGCTCTAGTAAATAGTAAAGGGCAGGTTATTGGATTAAATACCTTAAAAATATCTGGTAATGGAGTAGAAGGAATGGGATTTGCAATTCCTATTAATGCAACAAAAGAAATTTATTCTCAATTGATTGAATATAACAAAGTAAAGAGACCATATATTGGAATTTCTACTATTGATGTAGACAGTCAAACTGCTTCTTATTATAACTTAGCTGTTGGTGTTTACGTTGATAGCGTTTCTGATTTTTCGCCAGCTCAGAAAGCTGGAATAAAAGTCGGTGATGTTATTACTAAAATTAATGATGTATCTGTTGCTACTGCTGATGAACTAAACGCAGAAAAAAATAGCTGTTCTATAGGTGATCAAATTACTTTAACCTTAATCAGAAATGGTCAAGAAATGTCTATTTCTTTAACACTTGAAGAAGAACCATAATATTTTTTATTAAAAACATAATGTTCTTACACATTGGGCACACAAAAGACACAAAGCTTTTGTATATTATATACAGTCAATGAAAATTGATAAAGAATATCCCCTTTTATTTTAATTAATAAGAAGTCACCTTAAAGTGACTTCTTATTAATTTTTTCTACTATTTGAATATGTTCATAAAATTAAAATATAATTATGTCTATTTCACTTGTATAGTTACTATTACCATATGGATATAGAATATATAAATATCCATTTTGTCCCAAGAAAAATGTATCTACATTTTCTACTTCATACATACTGCTTTGAATATCTCTTTTATATACTGTGTAGCCAGCTTGTTCAAAAGCTAAATTTTCATTATACACTTTTTCAATTTCTTCTTTTATTTTGCTTTGAACATTGTTTTTATCTAACTCTTTCATCTCTAATACTTCATCTATGGAAATTAATGCCTGTTTCTCTACATCATAATTATAAGTTTTAATAATTAATCTCTGCGAATTTTGTCCTTCTTTTAAAGTTGCCTTTATAATTAAAGATATTATATTTTGATTTATATAAGCTACATAATCTATATTATAAATCGTATAGCTATTTGTTTGTTCCATAATACTTTCTAGTTTTGTTACAAATATATCTTCAATTTCTTTGTTTATTTCTGCAATCCCATTTGTA
The DNA here is from genome assembly GCA_944388625.1 of uncultured Clostridia bacterium. Classification (GTDB taxonomy): domain Bacteria; phylum Bacillota; class Clostridia; order TANB77; family CAG-508; genus CALXJM01. The sequence continues at coordinate 9,465 of CALXJM010000019.1, read as the reverse complement.
TCTAAGTTTATGTGCGGAATATTAATATTCAAATCATATCGTCCGTTTTGGCTTTCTTTTACAGTTTGAATTGTATAGACTATATCTTCTGTTTGTTCTTTTTTCATTAATTCATCTAAATTAGATATTCCATTTACCTTATTATTAAATATTGTATCAAAATTATTTTTTAAGTTTTGGTACATTTCCTCTGTTTTTATTTCTTCATCTACATTTCCTGTTAAAAAAGTATCTTTATCCGAATATTTGTAGAAAAATTGAGCATATATTCCGATTCCTAAACATGCAATACATATAATTATTATAATCGTATAAATTACAATTCTATTTCCCATTTTTGCCTCCATTTATCTAATTTTAATTATAACATTTTATATTATTGTTTTCAAGTTTTCCTTGACTATATGCGAAAAATAGGTTATGATTATGAAGTAGGTTTATGTCCAAAAGGAGAGATAAATAATATGATATGTTCAAATTGCAATGAAAATGTTGCAGTAGTTTTTATAAGTAAAGTAGAAGACGGTAAAAATGTTACCGAAGGCTTATGCTATAAATGTGCTAAAGAAAAAGGCTTTAATCCATTAGAATTACTTGCTAGGCAGGCCAATTTATCAGAGGAAAACATTGAAGACATGTCTAAACAGTTTGAAGATCTTTTTAATGATATTTCTGATAACCTAAATGTAGATGAGCTAGCAGCCAATAACCCGAATGCTTCTGGTGATGGTATTTCGATTAGTTCCTTCATAAATAATATGTTTAGCTCTGGAAATAAAAATTCTCAAAATTCAGCAGATAATTCTCAGCCGAACAATCCAAAAAAAGTTAAAGTAGAAAAAAGGCCAAAAGAAGAAAAGAAAAAATTTTTAGACATCTATGGAACAAATTTAACTCAAAAAGCCAGAAATGGTGAACTTGATATTGTAATTGGTAGAAATAAAGAAATACAAAGAATAATTCAAATTCTAAATAGGCGTTCTAAAAATAATCCTTGTTTAATTGGTGAACCTGGAGTTGGTAAAACAGCTATTGCTCAAGGATTAGCAATAAAAATTGCAAAACAAGAAGTTCCTCCAAAGCTTTTAAAAAAAGAGGTTTATTTATTAGATATGACCTCTTTAGTAGCTGGTACTCAATTCCGTGGTCAATTTGAAGGAAGAATGAAAAATATTATTGATGAATGCAAAACTTCTAAAAATATTATTTTAGTTATTGATGAAATTCATAATATTATTGGAGCAGGAGAGGCTGAAAGTGCAATGAATGCTGCTAATATTTTAAAACCTTCTTTATCTAATGGTGATATCCAGCTTATAGGAACTACTACTTTAAAAGAATATAGAAAATATATAGAAAAAGATTCTGCTTTAGAGCGAAGATTTCAACCGGTTTTAGTGGAAGAGCCTAATATAGATGATACTATTACTATTTTAAAAGGAATTAAAAAATATTATGAAGAGTTTCATAAAGTAAAAATTTCAAATGATGTTATTGAACAAACTGTAAAAATGTCAGAAAAATATATTCATGACCGTTTTTTGCCAGATAAAGCTATCGATATTTTAGATGAAGCATGTTCAAAAATTAATCTATCGAATAAAGCTTTATATGAATTAGCTCTATTAAAAAATGAACTTGCGCAGGTACAATCTGAAAAAGAAGAAGCTGTTTCAACAGATTCTATTGAGGATTACCAAAAAGCTGCTGATTTAAAAACAAAAGAATGTAATTTAAGTGAAAGAATTGCAGAGCTAGAACACAAATTTAAGTATACAAATGTAACAGTTCAAGACATCGCCAAAGTTATTGAGTCTTGGACCAAAATACCTGTAACTAAAATTACAGAAGAAGAGTCTTTAAAACTTCTAAATTTAGAAGAAAACCTTCATAAAAGAATTATTGGTCAATATGAAGCTGTTAGTTCAGTTGCTAGAGCTATTCGTAGAAAAAGGGTTGGCTTACAAAACACTCAAAGACCTCCGTCTTTCATTTTTGTGGGGCCAACCGGTGTTGGTAAAACAGAATTAGCTAAGGCTTTGGCTTATGAGATGTTTGGAAGCGATAATTCTATTATTAGAATAGACATGTCTGAATATATGGAAAGTCATTCTACTTCTAAGCTTGTAGGTTCTCCTCCAGGTTATGTTGGTTATGATGATGCTGGTCAATTAACAGAAAAAGTAAAACGTAATCCATATTCTATTATCTTATTAGATGAAATTGAAAAAGCTCATCCAGATGTGTTTAATATTCTGCTTCAAGTGCTTGATGACGGAAAGCTAACTGACTCACAGGGGAACACTGTAAGCTTTGAAAATACAATTATTATTATGACATCCAATGCTGGTTCGAACTTAAATAATAACTCTATTGGTTTTAATAAACAATCTGTGGATAAAAATAGAATTTTGGACCATTTAAAAGAAATCTTTAGACCAGAGTTTCTAAATCGTATTGATGAAATTATTTTGTTTGATAGTTTAAATTTAGAACAATTATTAGAGATTTTAGATTTATTATTAAAAAGCACAATACAAGCATTAGCTAATAAAAATATTCTATTTGATATTTCGCTAGAAGCCAAAAAATACATTTTAAGCAAAGGAACTGATTTAAAATATGGTGCTCGACCACTAAGACGTGCTGTTCAAAGATATATAGAAGATACTTTATCTGAGATGATTTTACGAGGCGATTTAAAAAACGGAAATAAAGTTATTGTTACAACAGAAAATGATGAACTAAAATTTATCGTAGAAAAAAATTAAGAGAGGGATTTTACATGAAATATATACCTAATATTCTAACTATTATACGTTTTTTATTAATTCCTTTTATCATTTACTTTTTAATGATAGAAAATTTTATTGCTGCCATTATTATTCTTGCTCTATCTGGAATTACAGATATACTTGATGGTACTATTGCAAGAAAGTATAATTTTATAACTGATTTTGGTAAGCTTATAGATCCTCTAGCAGATAAGGCAACCCAAGTTGCTACTCTTGTAGTTTTAGTCTTAAAAAATATCATACCTTTTTGGATTCTTGCAATTGTTATTATCAAAGAATTTGTAATGGTTGCTGGTGCTTCATTTCTTTATGGAAAAGAACTTGTTGTATATAGTCGTTGGTATGGAAAGCTTTCTACTGTTTTATTTTATGTTGCCATTTTTAGCTCAATGATAATTAGTCAATTTTCTTTACCATATACATTTGACTTATATTTATATTATATTGCTATTTGTGTAACCATTTTTTCTCTAGCAATGTATTTTAAATCATTTTGGGTAAATGGATTATTTAAAAAAGATCCATCTCAAAAGAAATAATATTATAAAATCAAAGACGTGTCTTATGAAACTTTTATTAAAGGCACGTCTTTATTCTTTTTAGTTATACTAAATATTTTTTATTCAAAATCTTCTACTATCTTATTTAAATTTTCCTCTCCAATTACTTCTAATCCGTTCTCTATTCTAGCTCTGTCTTCTTCTGGTAAAAATTCCACATTAATATCTGTATCTTCCAGCCATTTTGCTTCTCCATTTTGTTCTAAATGATAAATACTTACCATTCCTGCTTCATTTTCTTTTAATTGATAATGTTTGTTGCATATAGAATCTATCTCTTTGGCAAAAACTACTTCACTATTTGAAAAGCCTTTTAAAATCCAATCTTTATAGTATTCTTCCACCTCGTCTTCTCTTAAATTTACTAATTGGCTAGGTGCTTCTATTATCTCTTGTTCTGTATGCTCACAATCTTTGTAATAAGTTTTAAAAATCAAAACAGAATTTGGAGATAAATTAAATTCACTTGCATTAGTTTGAATAATATCTTCTTGTTTTTCTGCGAAATCTGTACATTCATCTTCAATTCCTTGCTCTTCAATGGCAATCTTTTTCTCCATTTCATTTACTCTTACAATTTCATATAAAAACCACCCTAATGTTGCAGATAGAATAATGGCAATTATACTAAAAAATACTATTATAGATACTTTTTTCACCTTAATACACCTCTTTTTTTTAAAAATTCTCATACTTTAAAGATAAAAGCTCCGTTTCTCATAGCATTTGTAAATAATATAAAATTATACTTATTTTTCCATTCTTATTTTTGTTTTTATTTCTACTTTGCCATTTGTTTTAATTCTAATTTCTATTTCTCCATGTAAGTCTGTCCTATATACAGATATTCCATTTTTACGAAATCGTTCTAATACTTTTTCATTCGGATGTCCAAATGTATTTTTTTCGCCAACACCTATTATAGCTACTATTGGATTTACTTTTTTTATAAATTCCTCTGTTGAAGAAGTAGCAGCACCATGATGTGATACTTTTAAAATATTTGCTCTAACATCTATATTTTTTTCTAGTATTTTTTTCTCTGCCTTTTCTCCTATATCTCCTGTAAATAACATAGAAAAATTTCGATAAATCAATTTGATTACAATAGAATTATTGTTTAAATCATTAAAAGGCAAATTTCTTTCTGGGTACAAAATATGAAATATACAATCTTTTTCTATTAGAATTTTGTCTCCTTCTTTTACCTTCTTTACATCAACATTATTGTTTTTAGTAACCTCCATTATTTTATAATATTCTTCGCTTTCTTGCGCTTGTTCTCCAATCAATAAAGTATCTACTTTCAGATTTTCTAATATAGCTATTAATCCATTGCAATGATCTGCATCAAAATGTGAAATAAACATATAATCAATTTCTTTTACTTTTCTATTTAATAAATATGGAAGTAGCACTTGTTCACCTATATCATATTCCTCACTATTTCTTGTTCCTCCTCCATCAATTAAAATACTTTTATTCCCTGGAGTTAAAATAAGTGTGCAATCCCCTTGCCCTACATCAACAAAGAAAATTCTCAAATCTTTTGGTATGATTTTACCAAATTGTAGAGATATGCAAAAAAGTAAAGTAATAATTATTATTTTCTTTTTATCAATTTTACAAATTTTTCTTTTAAAACTATTTTTTTGTTTTAGTACTTTTTTTTGAAAACTAGATAATTTTGTTTTTTCTATGTGAGAAATGGAATATAAATAATTAGAAACAAATAAAAATATATAATATGTACAGATTAATATATAAGAAGGGGTTATAACATATGTATTTAAAAAAGGAATTCTAGCCGTTATTTCTGCTGATTTGTTTAAAATAAAAAGTAATATGGAAAGAAATAAATTTATAAAATTTGATAATGGATCCGGTATAAATATATTAAAAAATCCAAGAAGAATAATAGGAGCAACAAGAATTGTAGCTAATACAAAAGTAAATAGAAAGCTTAAATTTAATTGTCCAAATTCTATTACTGTTATTGGCAAAACCATAATTTGTACAGAAATAGTCATAGATAAAAGTGAAATTCCTTTTATTTTTTTATTTCTAAAGTATTTATTTATATTTTTTTCTAGATAATCTTTTATGTTCTTAGAAAAAGCTACTATGCCGAATTGTTCCTAAATAAGAAAGCTGTAATCCTATATCAAATATGCTATATGGATTATAAGCTAAAATAAGGCATAATGAGAAAGAAATGCTTGTAAGTATATCTACTTTTCTATAAAAAATTTTTGCAAATAGGCTTAGTATCCCCATTATGCAAGCTCTTACAACAGATGGAGTAAATCCTGTTAAGAACATAAAGAATAATAGAAATATTGAAGTAAAAATATAAATAGTTCTTTTTCCTAAATCTACTTTTCTCAATGAGAACAATATTCCTAGCACTAAATAATTCACATGCATACCGGGAAACAGATAAGATATGTGTTAAACTACTTTTTCTAAAATTCTCTTTTGTAATTTCAGAAAGATTATCTACATCTCCTAATAATATTCCTAATAGAAGATTAGCATTTTCTTCACTTAACTCTTTTCTTATTTTAGTTTCTATAAAAGTTTTTAATTCATTCGCCCATTTTTGAATTCCTTGAATAGTATCTTTTTTTAATACTTTTATTTGATTTCTTTCTGCTTGGATTGTTCCATAAATTCCTTTACTTTTTAAATATACACTATAGTCAAATCCTTGATAATTCCTCTGCTTAGTTGGTGCATTATAAGTTCCATTTATATAAATAAAGTCTCCATATTCTAAAAGATCGTTTTTTTCTCTCTTACTGATTTTTAGTAACAGCTTTTGCTTTGTTTCCAATTGTATCTGATATTCATAACTATAAGTATCTTCTTTTGGATTGCTGGTTACAGTCGCCTTGCAAGTTATTTCCTTTTCCCTTTCATAAAAAGTATTATACTTTTTTTCTAAGTACTTAATTTGCATGTTTGAAAGCAAATAACATAGTAAAAAAGCAAAAATGATTTCTTTTTTTATAATTACTTTAATATAACGAATGTATTTGTTTTGTTTTACAAATCTACTTAGAAAAATCAAAATAATACTTGCAATAATAAAAGGGAGAGTATTTTGAATATATCTCCCCCCTATAATTCCTATACACATAAAAGAGCAAATAAGTAAAACTGGTCTTTGAATTTTATTTTCCTCCTTATTTGCCCCTATTGATATTTTTTATTCTTATACAATTCTTCTTGCACATACATAACGTTTTAAGTAAGAACCACTATTTAATTTATCTGTTAAAATTCCTCTTTCTGGTGAAGAAGCATGGACGAAAGTTCCATCTCCCACATAAATTCCTACATGTCCAATACTTGTATTAGCTACATTATTAAATATTAACAAATCTCCTGGCTGTAAGTCTTCTTTTGATATTTCTGTACCACTTTTAGCTTGTACTGAACACGAACGACTCAAATTATATCCACATTGGTTATATACATAATATGTAAATCCTGTGCAATCTGCTCCTGTATATGGATTTGTTCCCCCATACACATAAGGATAGCCTACAAATTGTAAAGCAAATTCTGCAATTTTTTCTCCTTCTTTATTATTGATAGGTTCTGTTTCTGGAATTCTTGATGTTTCACTGTCTCTTGAAGAAGTAGTTGGATTTACTTGCACTATTTCATCTGATACATATTGCTTTGCTATATATCCCTCTTGTGAATTATATCTTACTTTATACCAATCATTTTCTTCTCCTATAATTTTTATTTCAGTATTTACCAATAAAGTATCTAATATATTCGAGTTTGTGTTTGCTTGCTCCCTTAAATTAACTCCACTTTGCGAAGCAACATAAGCAGTTCTTTCTTGATATGGCACATTATTGCTTGTTTCGCCTTCTTGTGTGGCAGTATTCTCCTCTTGGTTATCTCCTTCTGAAATATTTTCTTCTTTTTCTTGCTCTATATCATCTGTAGAATTAGTTTGTGATATATTCTCTACTTTTTCTTTTATTACCCAACCAGCTTTATCTTGGTATTGTATATATAACCAGTGATTCATTTCTTTTACAATATTTATTTGTTCTGTTGTACTAATATTGTCTATAGGCGCTGAAAATATTGTTGGAACTATATGTACTTCAATTTCTGTAGCTTCGCTAGTTGTGCTATTACTGTTATTTATTCCTTGATTATTTATTGTTGGTTCTTCAGACGTTGTTGTGGTTTCAGTATTTGAATTAGTTGTATCATTTGGTGCCATGATATTGTCATCCACAGTTAATAAATCTTTTCGTATATATCCTATAGTTTCATCATACTGTACTCTATACCAGTCTCCTTCTTGATCCAATAGTGTTACTTCTGCTTCTCGATTTAAATGAAGAACAACTGATGAGTCTGTAGATGCCTGTTCTCTTACTCTTACTCCATCTGCATTTACTATTCCTGTAACTGCTTGTGTTGTATTTATTCCAATTACTAGTGTAATAATTATCATTAGTATCATTACTGAGAATTTTTTTACTTTTTTCAATTTAAATAACCATTCCCTTCTGTCTTAATTCTTGTATAAAATAATACTAACTTATCTCATACCATATATTTCATGTACAGTATATAATTAAATGAAAAATTTGTCAATGACTCTATCAATCTTTTATATGAAAAAAGAATAGGTTTTACCCTATTCTTTTTCTATAATATTTTTGTTTTAGTATTAGTTTTTATTCCAATAAACTACTTTGTCTCCTGCTGTAGCCCCCATGGAGCTCCTGCAATAGTATTCGCTTCTTTTTTAACTATGATTTCTTTTAAATTTCTGCACTCACCGAAGCAATCTTCTCCTATCTTCGCTACATTTTCAGGTATTTCTACTTTTGTTAAGCCATTGCAATAATTGAATGAATTTTCTATATTAGTTACTTTTTTTGATATTATTACTTCTTCCATTTCATTTTGATTGTGAAATGCTCTGTTTCCTATAGTTGTCACCTGTTCTGGAATAGTAAAGCTTCCTTGGATTTTGTTAAGTACTGCTATTAGAGTAGTCTTGTCTTTATTATACAAAATATTATTTTCTACTACATAGTTTGGGTTTTGAGGATTAATTGTAACTTTTCCATAGTAGTGCATGTATTTAAATAAAGGATCTATTGATGTTACACTTTCCCCGATTTGTATTTCATTTAAATATACACTAGTATTACAAAATGCAAATGCTTCTATTGTTGTTAAACCATCAGGTAATATAATTGTTTCTGCATTTGTAGCTGATACAAAAGAATATCCCTTTAGATTAGTTATATTATTGGGGACTTTTATGCTTTTTTCTTTAGAGTAGCATAAAATTAAATTTGAGCTAGTAGAATTTGTATAAAAAAATCCATTTTCTGAAATATAGTTTTTATTATCTTTTAGCTCTATATTTTCTATAGTATATGGAAATGTTGTTCCAATTGTTTTTAATGTTGATGGTAGAATGATTTTTTTCAAATTTGTGTAATCTCTTAAAGGATAATTAAATATTTCAATATCATCAGGTATTGTAAGTGTTTCTGATGAGCTAATATATGGATATGTAATAAATATAACTTCTGTTCTTGCCTTATTTTTTATCATGCTGTTTTCAAATACATAAGAATTATTTCCTGTTAAATCTATTGTTTCTAATTTTCTGCAATCTTCAAATGCACTTGTATGTACATTTGTTACACTGCTTGGTATCTTTATATTACTTATACTAGTAGATTTAAAACTTGCTGATCCTATGTTTGTTACTTTTTCTGGTAAATTGATTGTTTCTAGTTTAAGACAATTACAAAATAAATAATCAGCAATAGTCGTTATTTCAGGTGGTAATTCTATATTTGTAAGATTAGCACAACCATAAAATGCCTGTCCTTCTATTAGTTCTACACTATCAGGCATTTCTACTGTTTTTAATTGTGTACATCCTTGAAATGCTCCTGTCTTTATTTTTTGTACTCCTTTTTTCATTATAACTGTTTCTAATGTTGTATTATGTGCAAATGCATTTTTGGATATTTCTTTTACTGTCCCTGGTATGATTATTGTTTTTAGTCCTTCTACATTTGCAAATGCTCCTTCTCCTATTT